>JBGAWA010000053.1:0-28905 GCA_044227805.1 Chitinophagales bacterium
GACTAATTCCTCATATTTATCCCGCATTTTACCCTTCAAAACATCAATGTATTCAACCAAGCGATTGAATGGCTGAAGGTTTGTGAAATATTTTTCCCTATTGAACAAGATCAGCAAACCATCAGCAGTGGTAAGCCGCAGCACGATTGGTTTTTTCTTTTGAAAAATAGAGATCAAGTTGTTTCATTCCGGTAATCAAAAAACTTAAAATATGAAGTCATGCTGTCTCGTTCTTTGTATGCTCTTTATGGCTATACTCAATTGCCTGTCGCAGGTAAAAGCAGATTCTTCCGGATGGGAAAGCCAGCGAATTGATTTATATATCGATGGTGTGGCAGAGTACCAGGATTACATCAGGCAACAAATTAGCTTTGTAAACTATGTGCGTGACCGCCATGAAGCGAATATTCACCTGCTGATCACCACACAACTTACAGGCGGCGGCGGAAAAGAATTTACGCTGCTCTATATGGGACAACTATTATTTGCCGGCAAAAAAGATACACTGAAATATTATGGCGCCACCAATGCGTCTGAGGATGATATACGTCATGGACTTGTTCAACTACTGAAGATGGGGCTGATGTCCTATATGGCAAGGTTACCAAATGCATCCAACATGGAAATCGACTATAGATTGCCTGCCGAACAATCCGGATTGCCCTTTAACGAAATAGATCCATGGAATAATTGGGTCTTTACCATCTCCGGCAACTTCTATTACAGTGGCGAGCAATCTTACCGGAATCTGTATATCAACGGAGGTTTTTCCGCAAAAAAAATTACCGAAGAATGGAAACTCAGCGCGAATCTCAACGGATCATACAGCTATTCAAAATATTCCTACGATAACACGGAATATATCAGTGAAACGGAAGCCAAAAACACCGACCTGCTCGCAGTGAAAAGTCTCACTGATCACTGGTCAGCCGGCGCGGCAGCTTCTTTTAATTCTTCCACCTACAGAAACTACGATCTCGAGGCATCGCTTTCACCTGCCGTTGAGTGGAATCTTTTCCCGTATGACATGTCCACTTCACACTTGTTTACACTGCTTTATAAAGTAACGCCGGCTTATGCGGATTATACGGATACAACATTGTACAATAAAACCTCAGAATTCCTGGTTTCTCAGTCGCTGACCGCTTCCCTCGATCTGATTGAAAAATGGGGCTCCGTCAACATGTCGCTGTATGGCTCTAACTACTTTCATGATTTCTCCAAAAACGCTTTATACCTGTACGGTTCTCTTAACCTCCGGATCGTAAAAGGGCTGGAGTTCAACCTTTATGGAAATATCGGCTTAATTCATGATCAGCTCAGCCTTCCCAAAGAAGGAGCCACGCCGGAAGAAGTGCTCACCCGTCAGCGGGAGTTATCCACCAATTTCAACTACTACGGCTCTTTGGGCATCACCTATAGTTTTGGCGCCATTTACAACAATGTGGTGAATGCGCGATTCAATTTTCTGAACTGACAGCCTGCGGCATCTTACTTACTGTTTAACCGATAGAATATCTCCTGGTTTTCCACCTGGTTTTTTTGAACCTTCTTGGGCAAATCTTAATTCTTTTTCTATCTTTGCCGACCTCTAAAAAAACGATGGAATCACAAGTCAGGTTATTTGCAGGAACAAACACACGTTACCTGGCATCTTCAATCGCCGAATCATTTGGCGTGGAGCTGGGTAAGGTGGAAGTTCGACGCTTCAGCGATGGCGAAATTTGTCCTGTAATTCTCGAATCCATCCGTGGAGATTATGTGTTTCTCATCCAGTCAACGATTGCACCCACCGATAACCTGTTTGAGCTGCTATTACTTATTGACTCCGCCCGTCGCGCCTCCGCTGAATACATCACCGCCGTGATCCCTTATTTTGGCTTTGCCCGGCAGGACCGGAAAGACAAACCCCGTGTACCGATTGCGGCCAAACTCATTGCCAACCTGCTCACGGCTGCCGGCGCAAACCGTATCATGACGATGGACCTGCATGCGCCGCAGATACAGGGCTTTTTTGATATTCCCGTTGATCACCTCGAGAGCTCAACAATTTTTATCCCTTACATCAAATCGCTCGATCTCCATGATGTAACGTTTGCTGCTCCCGACGTGGGAGGTGTGAACAGGGCGCGCTCCTATGCCATCCATTTCAACAAAGAGATGGTGATTTGCGACAAATACCGTAAGCGTCCGAATGAAATCTCTTCCATGACGGTTATTGGTGATGTAACCGGCCGCAATGTGATTATCTGTGATGACATTATCGACACCGGTAATACACTGGCCAACGCCGCGGACCTCATGCTGGAAAAAGGCGCTAAAAGTGTCCGCGCACTCATCACACATCCTGTGCTTTCGGGAAAAGCTTACGAGAATATTGAAAAATCATCCCTGACGGAAGTAGTTGTGTGTGATACCATACCATTAAAACAGGCATCATCAAAAATAAAAGTGTTGAGTGTGGCCGAGCTGTTTGCAACCTCCATCCGCAACATGTATGAGCATAAGTCCATTACCTCACTGTTCCTTAACAATTAAATTCTATTTCAATCATGCAATCGATCACCATTGAAGGCCAAATCAGAAAGTCAGTCGGAAAAAGAGAAACACGCGAGCTGAGAAAAAGCGGCCAGATTCCCTGCAGCCTCTACGGGGGCAAGGAAACCCTTAACTTTTATGCACCTGCGCCTTCTTTCAAGAATTTGGTTTACACGCCTGAGTTCCTGACTGCAAAAATAATGTTGGATGGAAAGGAGCATACGGCCATCATGCAGGACCTGCAATTCGATCCCGTAACGGATCAGCTTAATCATATTGATTTCCTGGAATTGAAAGATGATACAAAAGTGACTGTTGATTTGCCCATCAGGCTGGAAGGTGTTCCTGCCGGCGTTCGTGCAGGTGGTAAAATCAATCAGCGTATGAAGAAACTCAAGGTGCGTATGTATCCTAAAGACCTCATCTCTCACATTACCATTAAGATTGATCATATAGAATTGGGCAAATCAGTGAAGGTGAGTGATCTCGCTTTCGACGGTATCGAATTTCTTAACCCGGCTAAGACGACAAGAAGAAAAAATAACAGGCTGCCTATAGCATCACCGCCGGCAACATGAAACAAACTCAGCATGCCGGCCGCGAAAATCAGGCATCAGAAAAAGATAAGACGTGAAGTTTCTTATAGCAGGGCTTGGCAACATAGGTGATGAATATGCTGATACCCGTCACAACATCGGATTTAAAATTGTGGAAGCACTGGCACAGGAAGCCGGTGCTTCTTTTATTTTAGAAAGATATGCCCTGCATGCAGCTTTTCGTCTTAAAGGAAAGACCATACACCTTATCAAGCCAACCACCTATATGAATCTGAGTGGGAAAGCGGTAAAATACTGGATGGATAAACTGGAAATCAAACCTCCGCAATTGCTTGTGGTGGTGGATGACCTTGCCATTCCTTTTGGTCACCTCAGAATCAGGAACAAAGGCAGCGACGGCGGACACAATGGATTAACTTCTGTGCAGGAAATGTTAGCAAGCAATGCTTATCCTCGGATGCGTTTTGGCATTGAAGGAAATTTTTCAAAAGGCAGACAGGTAAACTATGTACTCGGCAAATGGACCGATGACGAACAGAAACTGTTGCCTGAAAAAATCCGGACTGCCACAGATGCCGTAAAGAGTTTTGTCACCATTGGGTTAGAACGAACCATGAATGTCTATAACCAAATCGGCAAGAGAGATCCAAATGAATAAACCTGTTTGTGCGGTAGCCTGAAGGCTGACTTTTTACTGTCAGGTCTGCCGGCAAAAATTTCGGTTTAACCATCTTAAAAATCATCACAAAAAAAATATAACCACAGTCAAACAAAATGAAAATAGCAATCGCCGGACCTTACTCGGCTCCCACAGGCAAAGAGCGTCAACATAACCTGGATGCCTTGAATGAAGCAGCTGCATCTATTTACGAAATGGGGCACATACCGCTTGTTGGTGTAAATGCAGCATTACCCGTATTGGAGAAATCAGAAGTGGAGGATGAGTACCAGCTCATCATGGATATCTCATTAGCTATCGCGAAAGATTGTGACGCGTTGCTGCTGCTTGCCGCATCAGCAGAAGCAGCGGGAGAACTCGACTTCATGGAGTCACAAGGCAGGCCTGTTTACAAATCAATCAGTGAAATTCCGGTGGAATCTTAAATCACTGACCCCTGCATCTCAAACTTCGTTTCATCCTGCATAATATCAGCCTGTCATGAAAATAATCTGCATTGCCCGCAACTATGCTGAGCATGCCCGGGAATTAAAAAATGAGATTCCTGATGCACCGGTCATCTTCATCAAACCCGATACCGCCTACAAAAGGAAAAAACTCCCGTTTTTTCTGCCAGATTTTTCCAGTGATATGCACTATGAAACAGAAATTGTTTTGCGCATCTGTAAAAACGGCAAGAACATCGCTGAAAAATTTGCAGACAGGTACTTTGACGCCGTAACAGCAGGCATTGATTTTACCGCACGCGACCTGCAAACCGAACTCAAGAAAAAAGGATGGCCCTGGGAGATCGCCAAAGGGTTCGATGGCGCAGCCTGTGTTGGAGACTTCTTGCCAAAATCACAATTTGACAACCTGAAAGCGCTGAATTTCTGTATGTATAAGAATAAAGTGCTGGCCCAAAAGGGTAATACAAAGGATATGATTTTCTCCTTTGAAAAAATAATCAGCTATGCTTCACAGTTTTTCACTTTGTTGAAAGGCGATATCATTTTTACCGGCACACCTGTGGGTGTGGGTGCGGTGACCACCAACGACCATATTGAATGTTTTGTGGAAGATGAGAGCGTGCTTGAATTTGATGTAAAATGAAGAAGCCGGTCGTTTTCCTCACTGAAAAATCAGCGCTCATTTTTTTTACGGTCTCAAATGAAGCCCCTGGTAAAACTCACTCTTTGGCAATTCCACGATATCGCCGGGAATCATCTTATCAATATTAATGCGTTCAATACTGTAACGGATCAATCGTAAGGTAGGATGACCGACCTTGGCTGTCATCTTCCTAACCTGCCTGTTTTTTCCTTCTGTAATGGTCAGTTCAATCCATGATGTTTCAGGATGCTTGACGTAATTCACAGTTGGAATTCGTTCCGGTATCTTGGGGGCTGACATTCCCCGTACGCCGGCTGGCTGAGTTTGATGCAAGGTGCCTTTCAGATTAATAGTCACTCCCTTTCGCAGCTGATCGAGAGCCGCCTCTCCGGGTAATCCTTCCACCTGTACCCAATACGTCCGGCTATGTTTCCTTTCCGGGCTGAGCAAGCGCATATTCACCGATTTATCATTTGTCAGCAACAGCAGACCTTCTGTATCATGATCAAGCCTGCCAACCGGATATACATCCTTTTGAAATTCAAACAGTGATGCAAGCGTATCATGTTCGCCTTCTTTTGTAAACTGGGACAGCATTCCATAAGGCTTGAAAACTTTGTAGTAGAGAAATTGCATAACGCTGATAAAGGTAGGGAATTGATAATTGAGAGCAAGGCAAACAGCGGATCATGACCCACGCCGACTCGATGAACCAACAGGAAAAATGGAGCGCCCGGCATTGTATAAATGACTGAACATACACGTCATACTAACTACCGGTAGTTTCTTGCGCAATCGACATACCTTGTTATTTTTGCGCCCTACAAAATAAATTACCTTGGATCTTACTCTGTACCTGCGAGCGTTTGAAAAGATGTGTTATGTGAAGTATATGGCGAAGACCTACGATGAGAATCGGCAGATCTGCAAGTATGTTCATTCCACCTCACGTGGCCATGAAGCCATTCAACTGGCTGCCGGCCTGCAGCTTAAACCGCATGATTACCTCGCGGTGTATTACCGCGATGAGAGCATCCTTCTTGGTCTTGGTTTCGAACCCTATGAATTGATGCTGCAGCTGATCGCTAAGAGGGATGATCCATTTTCAGGCGGTCGAGAATATTATTCCCATCCGTCCTACAAAGGAAAAGACAAGGCTACCATCTTGCATCATTCCAGTGCAACTGGTATGCAGGCCATTCCCACTACAGGACTGGCGCAAGGTGTTCAGTACCTCGAGAAAAAAAATATGCTCGATGCGCCTGAACCACCGGTTGTATTGTGTTCCATGGGCGATGGCAGCGTTACAGAAGGAGAGGTTGCGGAAGCCTGGCAGTTTGCGGTTTTAAAACAATTACCCATCATCTACCTCGTACAGGATAATGACTGGAGTATTTCTGCGTCTTCTGATGAGATGCGTACCATGGATGCCTATGAATATGCGGCCGGCTTCAAAGGGATGAAAAAAATGCGGGTGAATGGAAGTGAGTTTCATGAATCCTTTGCATGCATACGCGAAGCCATTCAGTTTGTCAGAACGGAACGAAAACCAGTGTTGATTCATGCCAAGGTTCCGTTGCTGAACCATCATACCTCTGGTGTGCGCAAGGAAATGTACAGGGATCCGGAAAATATCGCCTTGCATACAACGGATGACCCCTTTCCCAAACTCAGAAATTATCTGCTGGCCAATGGAATCGTTGAGGAGATTCTTGACGAGATGGAAAAAAGCGCGGCAGAAAAAATTGCACACGACTTTCAGCGCGCTGTGGATGCACCGGAACCGGATCCGGCTACCATCTGGGATCATGAATATGCTCCCACACCAGTCACCGAAGAAAAAGGAAACCGCTCACCGGAAGGCGGACCGAAAGTAGTAATGGTAGATGCCGCGCTGCATGCGGTTGACGAAATTCTTCACAAACATCCGGAAGCTATTTTTTTCGGACAGGACGTTGGAAAAAGGTTGGGCGGCGTCTTCCGTGAAGCATCCACACTGGCTGACAAATATGGTGATGACAGGGTATTTAACACCGCCATTCAGGAGGCTTACATTGTCGGATCCACCGCAGGACTCAGTGCTGCCGGTGTACGACCCATTGTTGAAATTCAGTTTTGTGATTATCAGTTCCCTGCTATCAACCAGCTGATCACTGAACTCTCTAAATCCTGCTACCTCACGATGGGGAAATTTCCGGTGAGTGCCGTGATCAGGATTCCAATTGGCGCATATGGTGGCGGCGGTCCTTATCACAGCGGCTGCCATGAATCGGTAGTGCTGGCACAACGTGGCATTAAGGTGGTGTACCCTTCCAATGCCGCCGACCTTAAAGGATTGCTGAAAGCCGCATACTATGATCCTAATCCTGTGATCGTTTATGAACACAAAGGATTGTACTGGAGCAAGAATCCGGGAACCGAAGATGCTAAGACCATAGAGCCGGATGATGCGTACATGATTCCTCTGGGAAAAGCCAGCATTGTACTTTCTGCAACACAGGAAGAGATTGACCGTGGAAACTCGCTCTGTGTCATCACCTATGGAATGGGTGTTTACTGGGCAAAAAATGCCGCCAAGCAATTTCCGGGCGCTGTGGAAATTATTGACCTTCGTACACTCAATCCTTGCGACGATGAGATGGTATATGAAGCCGTTCGCCGACATGGAAAATGCATTGTCTTGACAGAAGAGCAGGTACAAAATACTTTTGCGCAGGCCTTATCAGGAAGAATTTCCGCAGCATGTTTTCAATACCTGGATGCACCGGTGAAAACGATTGGCGCCAAACCACTGCCGGCCGTCGCAATGAATATGGCATTGGAAAAGGCAATGTTGCCCGGCGTAGAGAGTGTGGCTATGGAAATCGGCTTGCTGCTGGCGAACTGACAAGCTGAATAAAAACCGGCTGCGCCACCGTGATTTCATTGCCCGCACTTATCTTCGTGCTATGTCAACCGGTGTTTTTATCGGCAACCTTATCATTCTCATTGGTTCCGTGCAAGGTGTGTTTCTCGCAGTCATACTTTGGAACCTGCGCACCGGAAATAAAATTTCTCATCGCGTGCTCGCTGCATTTCTCCTCCTGTTTGCCTTGCAGATGATGTATTTTGTTTTGTGGGACAGCAAAACGATTCTAAAAATACCTCATTTGTCATTGGTGCTGGCACCACTGGATTTCGCGATAGGACCCTTGTTTTTTCTCTATGCACTGACGCTCACACGGCGAAATTTTACATTAAATGAAAAGCATCTTCTTCATTTTATCCCGGTGATAGCAGGCTTCCTCTATTTCTTTACATTCTATCAGTTAAGTTCAGCAGAAAAAATCAGCTTTAACCTGCAGAGTTATGAGCAGATGCCGGTACGCTGGCAAACATTTAGCATGGTGAGCACTGTGCAAACTTCCATTTACCTGGTATTGACAGTGCTCCTGCTCTTGCAGCATGTGCGCAGGGTTAAGAAATATTATTCTTCTATCGAAGAGATTGATCTTGGATGGATCCGGAACATACTGCTGATCATCGTCTTTGGATTCATCAGTTGTTCAGCCATCACGGTTATGGGTTGGAAATGGTCCAACTACTATTCCAACATCGTATTCTCGTTTTCCATCTATGCGATGGGTTATTATGGCATGAAACAGAAATCCATCTTTGCCGATATTCATGAAGATATACAGCTTCACGAAACCGAGCCTGCTGTAATGGTTGCGGCACAGCCGGAGGCAATCGCCAAAAAATATGAACGATCAGGATTATCGGAAGAAAAAGCCAGGCAGTACCTGGCTAATCTTCAGTTGCTGATCATGAAAGAGAAACCCTACCTGAACCCTGAACTGACATTGCAGCAACTTGCCGATCAATTGAACATCTCCCTTCATCATCTTTCGCAGATTCTCAATCAGTACAAGCAACAGAATTTTTTCGACTTTATCAATCAGCTGCGTGTGGAAGAATTTAAATATCGCCTGGCAGACCCTTCCAAACAGCATTACTCATTGCTGGCACTTGCCCTGGATTGTGGTTTTAACAGTAAAGCCGCTTTCAATGCGGCTTTTAAAAAGCATACCGGTATTACTCCTTCGGCTTACAGAAAAAATGCGCAGACTTCAACCGCCTGATTATCAACCGCCTCTTCCTTTCCCGAAAAAGTAAGACGTTCAGGCTTATCGGCATCAGCGATCCATCTGCCGAGTCATAGTTTCTTTGCTTTCAATTACTGATTCATCAAAAAAAGAACTATGGAAGACCTGGCACTTACACTCAGTAACCTGCAACCAATCATCATTTTTGCAATGCTGCTCAGTTTATGGGTAGTTGAATCCATCATCCCCTATTTCTCACCTTCACCCGGCAGAAAAAAAATGCGGCTTCGCAACCTGGTCATGGTGCTCATTTCCTTCGTGGTTAATGCGCTGGCGGGCTTGTACATTAATGAAGTCATTGAGTTTACCACGCAACATCAGTTTGGCTTGCTGAATTGGCTGCAACTGCCTTATGCAGCATCATTGGTGATTGGTATGTTGCTTATTGACTTCTGGGATTATGGCTTTCATTTGCTGCAACATCGTATTCCACTCTTTTGGCGGTTTCACCGTGTTCACCACAGTGATACAGAACTCGATGCATCAAGTTCACTTCGGTTTCATCCATTTGATGTGATCCTGCAGGCGTTCGGCTGGACATTCATGTTCTCATTGCTCGGCATCAGCGGAATTAGCTTTATGGTTTACTTCACCTTTTATCTTCTGCTGATCTTCTTCCAGCATGCCAACCTTAAAATTCCCTATCTTATTGATCACTATGGAAGTTATGTCTTTTCCACTCCGGGATGGCATAAAATGCACCACGCTGCGGAGCGTAAACTGACTGACTCGCACTATGGAGATGTATTCACCTTCTGGGACAGGATTTTTAAAACCGGTGGACCGGTTGATGTTGAGCATATTCAATTTGGCATTGAATACTTCCGGAAGGAAACTGATCAGTCTGTCAGGAACCTGCTCCTGATGCCCTTTAAGCCACTGTACCCGGACAAAAAATAACAGACGTTGCATTCATGAAGGCGGATTTCAAATCAGTTACCACATTTGTGCTGAGACTGATAGCGGCTAAATCGTAGCAAAGCGGGTTTTCCCAATAAAAATCCGTTTAGCATGGAAAAACCAAATACTCCTGACGGTTCTACTTTCTTTATCCTGTCTGATGAAATAGGTATCCGGATTCCGGTTTCCGGATGGCTATTATTTTTGAATAATCAACTTGCATCCGAATAGCTGATCAGCGGCGCTAACACTAACAAAGTATATTCCTTCAGCCAAGAGTCCTTCACCGGAAATTTCCGGTTGCCAAACTTCACTTTCGACTTTTTCTTCGAGAAATAGGACTTTCTGATTCATCATATTTCGGATTTCAATCGTTGCCGTGACGGGAAAACTATCCTGTAGCAGCAGTTCAATTGTAAAGTGGCCATTGGATGGATTCGGAAAACATTTGATCCTGTTGACAGCAGTTAAAAGACTGGGCTGGCCAATCTCCTTACAGGAGCTAATGATTTTTTGCGTAGCCGAAGTTTTACTGCATCCTTCATCGTTCATCACATTTACTTTGTAATTGCCTTTTTGTGTGGCAACATAAACCTGTTCGGTGGCACCTGTCAGCAAGGTGCTTCCCTTCATCCATTGATAAGTAAGGCCGAAGCCTTCATTTGCCTGCAACTCGACAAATCCCGCAGCGCAAATATCAGTATTGCCTAATGGAATAATGGAAGCGACCGGTGCTGCCACAATGGAAACTTTTACCTTTCCGGAAGTGGAAGTACAATTGAAGCCGTTCGATTCACTCACAGTATAAGTTCCCTTCTTAGAAACATTCAACACAGAGCCGGTAGCACCAGAAATGATACTTCCGTTTTTATACCACTGATAGGAAATGCCGCTCTCAGCATTGGCGGTAAGTGTAACTGCGACCCCATCGCAAATAGCAATATTCCCTGCAGGCATCACTACTGCGGTAATTTTATGATCATCCACTACACCATTGCAATCATCATCAATATTATTGCAGAAGTCAGTGGCGCCGGGATGAACGGAAAGGTCATTGTCATTACAATCCATACTGTCGGCTACATAGCCCGGAGGAGGCTCAATGGCTTGTATAAATTCAAAAGGATTTCCATATCCGTCTTGATCACTGTCGTGATAGTAATATTGGTTGCCTGTTACCAACTCAATTTTCAACAGACAACTATCCTTAAAAACTCTTATGCCGGGCAATACAATCAAACCGCCTTGGCAAACCTCCGAGCCGGACTGAACAACAAGGCCTTGATGCGTGACAGTCCAGCTAATAACATTGCCCGGCGAAATTGCCAATTGCTGCAATCTTCGCGGCGTAACATCCACTGTACAGGAATCAGGATAGCTCACGACCAGTCCTGTTTTGGTGAATAGATTCCTTGCAAACAATTTCACTTCCCATGTAGTATCACTTTCTGCTATGCTGCTTTCATCCCAATCGAGAGAGCCATTCACTGATCCAAATGCCGCACCGGTAACATCATCGCCAATACCATAATCCTCATCATTGGAACAATTGGCAAATGCAGGGAAAGAACGGTTGCTTGCGTAGCGAAACAAATCAAATACTGCGTCATTCCAGGTGGAATTCACGCCTCCGTGATTCCGCTCATCCCAAAAAAAATAACCTCCTGTACGGTTCGCCTTTACAGAATCGTAGAAGATGGTTTTTTCAGTCCAGCCAACCATCTCATCGTGCTTCCCGCTCATTGCAAAAATCATCGGATAATTTTTTTCCTGGTAGGTATGGATCATCCATCCACCATTCACGGCATCATAAAAATGTATCCCGGTATTCGTGTACAGGTTACTGGCCACGGTTCCGAACTTAATATCGCCGTCAACCCTCGCCTGGTTACCGGTGTTGAGCGCGCAAACAGGATCATAGTCATTGAGGAAACTATAGTTAAAGCAGGGAACTGATAAGAAGACCGCTGCAATTTTTTCAGGATGCGCAATACTGTACATGAAAGCGCTTCCTGCGCCCATCGAAGTGCCCTTCAAATAAATACGATTGCTGTCTGCCGGAAAGTGCCTCAGAATCCAGTCTATGGTTAATTTAGTTATTTCCTGCTGAAAGTCATAGTTGATCCCACTTGTCGGGATCTCATTTTCGGTGTTGTCTTTGTAAAAATCATAGTTTTCATTACCTCCATATCCGAGGTCACTTTCTTCATTCGGCAATAGGTCTTCCATCCCGAGCAGAATGAGATTACCGGGAGGTTTTTGCATGCTCCATAGAAAGTCTTCACCACCCCCATGAAAAAAAACCTCTACGGCATGAGGATCATCACCGGAAAAGTGAGGATTAACAGCGAAATCGAAGGCGATAAATCCTGCCCGGTTTTGAAGCGCTTTACCAATTGCTCTCTTGGTTGAATAAAAAGTTGCATAAATATCCACCGTTTCGCCTCCTATCGGGAAGTGTTGCTGAAATACCGGCCTGGCGATAGCTACGGTCTCAAGGATTGGTTGCTCTGTTGCATTGGTTCCACTGATAACCGTGATATCTTCCACATCATTCAGAATTGATGTGACAGCGTAGTAGTAATTGCCATCCACCAATGTAGTGGTGACAAACAGACCGGTTCCAGGGTTCAATGGGACTTCATCTGAATCAATATGAAAATAAGAAACAACACCATTATGTGTTGACAGGTTATGATCCTGAGCCGAATTCTTGTCTGTCCAGCCAAGGTATTCGCATCCGGAAAGTTGGCTGCCGTTGATTATGGGTGATGCTGAGCGATATACTTTATAATAAGCATCGGAAGCCAAATTTTTCCACGTAAGAAAGACCTGCCCGTACTGATATTTTCCCTTTAGTTTGTTTACTGTGCTTCCCTGTGACGATAACGTGAAATAAAATTCAAAAACAGCTTCATAAACTGCCATCAAAAACAGAAATGGATTAAGGAAGTAACAACTTCAAGGCAATAGTGCCGAAATTAAATCTTCCAAAGTATCCTCCGGAAACATACTGGCACCAGTCAATCTCGCTGGCATTATACAAATCAAGTATCAGCAGATTTAAACCCACCAGTTTGGAGATCAAAAAATTAACGGTTTTAACAGTGACTTACCATTTGCTTAGGGTTTGCGAAACTTTTTTTTGAATAAAATGAGCAAACCCTAAGCATTGCTGAGTCGCAGCAAAACGTGATTTTTTGTTGAAGAATCCGCGATACAACTACCGCTGAACAATTATTCTTTCAGTAATCGCCTGGTTCCCGGCTGTCACTTTTAAAGTATAGATGCCTGCAACCAATAATTGATCTGTCCCAATCACTTTATGCAGCATTCCATCGCTCACCGGTGCTTCTTCCGACCATACCAATTGATTCATAGTATTGATTATCTCTATTGTTGCCGAAGAATGCGTTGCATCACCCAGATCAAGGTCAAGTGCAAATTGACCTGCTGACGGATTCGGATAACATTGAAGACCTGGCTGCATGGATTCAAACTGCAGACTACCCTCCTTACAGGACTTCAGCACTTTTACTGCCAGTGAAGTTTTGCTGCATCCGGAGCTGTTGCTAACGGTCACTTTATAATTTCCCTTTGTGGTGGCTGTATAAATCTGGTTCGTGGCGCCGGGGAGAATTGCAGTTCCTTTCATCCATTGATATTGGTAACCGCTTCCTGCCGTTGCCTGAAGGTCAACAAACCCTGTCAGGCAGATGTCGAGGTTGCCAAGTGGTGTTATATAGGCTGTTGGCAAAGCCGCTACGCTAACATTACTTGTATTGGAAGCAGCGGTGCAACTAAAACTATTCATTTCAACAACATAATAATTACCCTTCTTACTGGCTATAAATGTGGCATTGGTTGCTCCGCTTATCGCGTTCCCGTTTTTATACCATTGATAGCTGATACCGCTGCCGGTATTTGCATTCAATGAAATTGATGCACCTGAACAAATCACAATATTTCCAGCAGGTGTTACCACTGCTGAAAAAGAATTCTCATCAATCAATCCGTTACAATTGTCATCCAGCCCGTTACAGATATCCGGTGCAGTAGGGTGTATCGCCGCAAAGGCATCATTACAATCTGAATTGTCTGCAACATAACCCGCCGGTTGAATGCAGGAAGACTGTGAGACGGCTGCATTGCCATAGCCATCACCATCCACATCCTGGTACCACGATACAGGAATGCACGAAGAACAAATGGTGGTTATGTCCACCCCTGAAGAAGTTGCAGATGCAACCGTATTGACAATTTGAACAGAGGTGGAATGTGCAACAGGCACTCCTACCAGAATGGAAGGTGTGCTGGAGGAAGATGTCACACTTGTATTACATCCACTGTTACCATCGGCATCTGTCTTCACCAGGTACAGGCTTCCGCTGGATCCATAAACTTCGTCCTTCACACCGGCAAGTATTAGCCCTCCATCATTTGTTTCCTGTATGGCAAAGAACCCTGTCCATCCGCTATTACCCATCTTTTTGCTCCAAACAATATTGCCTGTTGCGTTTAGCTTCACCATGTAACCGGCATGTACGGTTCCAAAACTTGAACTGGTTCCACAAAAAACAAATCCTCCATCAGCCGTAGCGGTAACCGCATATGCATCATCCTCCGCACTGCCTCCAATATTTCTTGTCCACTCCAGATTACCACTTGCATCTGTCTTAACCACATTAACTTCAAAGATAAAGGCGCTGAAAGTGATACCGGCAATGATAAATCCTCCATCATTTGCCTGGTGCACTGAATAATTTTGATCGTGTCCGACATCGCCATATGACCGGTACCACAGGAGGTTACCTGCGCTGTCTGTCTTAATCAGGCACATATCATCATTGATACCTGTGTTCAGGTTTTCCCATCCACCAATTACAAATCCGTGATCAGGTGTTTGTAATAAAGTATAGGCAAAGTTTTTTCTTGTACTGTTTCCGAAGGTTTTCGACCACAATACATTTCCCGTTGCATCCACTTTTACAAGGTGAGTATATCCATTCAGTCCGGATTGCTTTTCCACGCCCGAGAACACATACCCACCATCGGCGGTTTGCACTACTCCATAGGCCTCGTCATTGCTGATGGTTCCGTATGTCTTACTCCAGGAAACATTGCCTTCCGCATCCGTCTTTACCAGATAGGCATCGGAGGCACCGGCGCCAAAACTCACGGTTGAACCTGCGATAATGTAACCGCCATCAGACGTTGGAGCGACTGAATTTCCATGATCAACACTGCTACCACCGATAAATCGTGTCCAAAGGGTATCGCCGTTGGCATCTGTTTTCAAGAGAAAGATATCACCACCTGCACCGGCAAAATTGCCTGTGCCTACAATTATATAACCACCGTCGGCGGTGAGCTGTACATCGTTGGCATAGTTATCACCGGTTGTTCCATAGGTTTTCTCAAAAGTGTTTTGCGCATGCAGACTATTGACGAAAAGAAAAAGGCAAATAATTAAAATGTTACGTGTTGCTTTCATAAAGATTATGTTTTGTGATTATTAATGCTTCTGGTAAGAAAAATTGAACAGGCATGATTGAGGTGTCTTACATGCTTTGTCTTTGATCGAATTATGTCTTCAACCGGTGCAACTCATTGTCCGCATCTGCACGCATTCGGTGAATTGGCAGCAATTGACAAAAGTTTAATCCTGATAAAAAGGAAATACAGCATGTGCAGTTATATTTGCATCCTACTTTACAATTAGTATCTCCCTGACCATCATTACATCACTCAGCTTCAAGCGTAAAAAATAGGTCCCTGCTGCAATGTTAGCCGGTAACGTAACCATCTTTGTGTAACGCCCTTTATCCGACAAACCATAGTTGCACTCATAAAGATTACAACCGTTGATATCGTAAACAGTGAGCAAGACGTCAGCAGGATTTGCTAACTCATAGTCAATTTGAAATGAATTACCTGCAACCGGATTAGGATATGAGTAAAACCAGACGCTATCGGCGGTTTCTATTTCTTCAACAATGCACTGTTGGTATAACGTGCGGTAAAAAATGAGCTCTTACCTCCGTTTACATTCCAGTAACCGGCAACCACAATTTTGCCGTCAGCCTGAAGCGCAATATCATTGGTACCAATATAATTGTGAGATACCAGCGAGGTGTCTATCCCGGCTGTCCCGAAGTAATTATCAGGAATACCCTGAGCATTCATTTTCGCAAGCCCAACGCCGTAGTTAGTGCCGGTAGACGTTGGCGTATAAGCAGGGCCTGCCATGATGATGTCGTTATCAGGCTCAATAGCCATGGCCTCGCAATAGGCGGTACCTCCGTAGAAATTCATAAACTGCCAGCCACCATTTCCAAATGCTTGGTCAACCATACCATTCGACTGTCAGCAAAGCGTGGCAAACTGTGTATTGGAATAATAATTAGACATGCCGGCCAGCACAATGCGACCATCAGAAAGTAATCCGACCGATTCTGCAATATCTGTAGTTCCCTTATCCGCACGAACAATTCCACCATTGCCGAATGAATTATCAAGCGTACCATTTGCATTTAATCTGATAGCAGCAAAATCATATCTGAAAAAGGCAGTCAAAACAAGCGTATCAATATACCCTGCCGCAATAATCTTACCGTCAGGTTGTATCGCAAGCTGCCTGCATTCGGAGTGCTTGCCGGTCAGGTACAGTGTGTACATGCCGCCATTGCCGAATGAATTATCAAGTTTGCCGCCTTTGGTCAATCTCCAGATCAGTATATTCCCATAACCGCCTGACCCCCCTGGTAGCCTGCCAATACAATTTTATCATCGGACTGAATCGCTACATCATAACAAATCATACCGCTACCGGCAATATTCACTTCAACGGCACCATTATTACCAAAGCTGGTATCAGGTGAACCATTTTTGTTGAGGCGATAGACAATGTAATTGTTGACGTTCGTAGGTCCTACGCCGCCTGCCACAATTATTTTTCCGGATGACTGTAGTGCCATATCGCAGAAAAAACCACCGGTGATAGTCGCTATGCCTCCCATTGCAAAGTTATTGTCATATCCCCCATTAGTTTTAAGTCTCGTAATGCCAATATTGGAATACCCGATGGAGTTAAAACTGTTACCGCCGGTGAGTATTTTTCCGTTGGGTTGTATCAGCACGGTGCGGGCGATATCGTCCCTGGAAGGCGCCAGCTTCGTGATTTTATATCCTGTATTGGCAAATGATTGATCTAGATTCCGGTTGGGCAAATACCGGAACCACTATCAGCAACAGTAATACTGCCACCGAAAGAAATTTTGTAAAGCTTTCATTTGATTGAATTTTAGTTGATAGCATAATGATTCAAACTGACCACTTGATGTCCTGTTTGGTGATATATCAGACAGAAAATGGTGTTAACTAATTACCGAATGCTTTTTTCTGCAATTACTAGGACCGACACTGCTGACTTGCTGTTGGTGATAGTAATTCATCCGACAAAAGGCCATAGCAAAACTATGGCAAAGCGGACATTAATACCTCAAAAAAAACCTGAGGCATAGAATATCCATACTGAACAGGTAAAAAGAGCGCTTGTGTTTTTTTCAATGAAAGTTTAACGCTCTATAGTTCAAGTAAATGCTCACCAAATGGAAAGTATAATAATTGCGTGCAGCACAATCTCATCTGTAGTGGTGGTAAATCTCCAAAATCACCTTGGACAATTACAAGAATTAGATTAGGAATAGCTATCATTGCAAATCCATTTGCTAACAAAAACCTACGCAATGAAAAAAATTATCGCTACCTGTTGTTGCTGACGCTCTTTGGAGGATTTGGCAATTCACAAAATATCAGGCTCAATCTGTATAGTGCTTATGCTTTTGAAGACAGGTTTGATTCTTATTATGATCAGTATAATTACTATGACGGACAGATCCAGGCGGCTGTCGATTGGGGTATGGATTGGAATTCATGGCCAACCTGCCTACGGCGTTGAATTGCTTTATTACCGAGATACTCATGCGCCAACCGAATATTATAACGGCCAAATCGTGTACAGTGACCTTGATTTAGGCCTTAACTATATCATGCTTTGGGCGTTCACTCACATAAAAAAGCCAGATGGTATGGTAGAAGGATTTGGCGGTTTAATGGCCGGGATGGTAGTTGCGAGCATCACCAATCCGGACACGAATGGCAATACTACACCTACAAAATTTGCCTGGGGCATTCGTGGTGGCGCCAACATCTGGGCTCGTGAAAGATTTGCTATTAAGCTGCACAGATTCAGTTGTTATCGGCAGTGCAATCAATGGGTATGGTTTGTACTTGGAACCGGCATTGTGGGTGCCGGCGTGAGCAGCTACTCTTCGATTTACCAGTTTGGCTTAGGTGGCGGTTTAACTTTTGCCTTGGGGAAATAAATAATTCCAGCGGCAACAGTTAATGCACATTTTGTAGCTCAAATCAATCATAGTTTTAGCTTCAACGTTGAACTGATGAAGGTTTGCGAAATATTTTTTTTGAAAATATGTGCAAGCCTTTCAGTATGACTGGTGATATTAAAGCAGGGATGTACTATTATTTTATTCGAGGTTACTGGTAAATTGCCCAGGCAATGGGTCCATCCGCGTTAATCAGCGATTTTATCTGTTCCCATCTTAAATAAACATTAATCGGGCCTTCGGCATACGGAGCAATCTCATATGAATTGTAGGTGAATCCAATTCCTCCATGATCGATGTAAAACTCATCTTTAAGATCCAGCTTACGGATGAACATCCCGTTTTCCTCAAGAGATGAATTATCGTCAATATTCCTGTTGATCCGAAGCTGTTTTTCCGCTATGGCGGCCAGTTCCTTTTTTGATGCTTTGTTGAACAGCGATTCCAAAGACAGTACTTCACCGGTTTTCAGATCGAAAACCAGGTAACTGTAAACGGTGTTCCCATGCGCGCCACCGGTGTATGAGTATCCTGACACCTTTACTGTCAGGAGGAAATGCTCATTATAGATCACATCATACACCTGTTGATACTGCCAGTTATAAGTGTATGGCGATTCATCCATATACTTCTTGTTGTCCACTGCCACGGAATCCGGAAATGTTTCCTGGTATGATTCGGTGAACGAGTCAAACTCATCTTCCATTGATTCCGCGGCAAGGCCCTTCATCATCAGCTGCGTCTCGTCTCCCTCCAGTTCAATGTTGAGCAATGCTTCATTGATGGCCCTGGTGACAGGATTTGCTGACCCTTCCGGCAAATAACAATACGTATACTTTGCGCTGCAGCCCAATGATTGGCCGGTGGAATTTGTCTTCCATACATAAGTCAATGTTTCCGTCAGCGACTTAATGTTTACACTTCCTTCGGGCAGGAATGCAGTAAGACGGAACGGTAAGTTCTTTGACTTTACTGCATCCGACCAGGTGCCCTCGATATTCGCAAGATCTGCAGAAGCCGTACCCTTGAAAAAACCTGTGATCACTGTATCATCCAATTCTTTAAGCGATAAATTATTACGATGTATGGAACCGCTGAGGCGAATTTCCTTTCCGGTATTGCTGTAATAATAATGCCCGGAAACAACGGTATCTGCAATATGCAGATCAACAATAATCTCCGCTTTCTTACCAATTAAACCTTCATAATGTTTGTAGGTTCCGCTAATATCCTGCGCATACAGCACGGAAGAATACAGCAGAAAAAAAAATATCAGTTTTTTCATGACGCACTTTTGCTGGTCCAAAATTAATACACCGTTCCGCAATTGATACTACAGTTAGCATTTTACAGCTGGGGCGGGTTTTATCCCTGCACTTTTCACTGCCGCTAAGTAACATTTTTAAGAAGAAAATAATAATGGAAGAATTGTTCCAGAATATTTATCAGATTTTTATACAAATACATTGTTGATTCACAATTTAACTTCTAATTTCAACTCCCCGATTTTTTACCACCTCAATTCAAAAAACAAAATGCCAAAATCGCCAGCGGAAATGCATGCAGCTATTATCCGTAACCTGCAGCAAAATACCGGAAAAACACTGGAGCAATGGATGGAATTGGTGAAGAAGTCAGGCATTAAAGACAGGAAAGAAAAAACCAACTGGCTCAAAACAAAACACCTTTTAGGAACTGGGCAGGCAAGCACCATCACAAAAATGATGTATGAAGGCCTTTCTGATTACGATGGCGAATACCTTATGCAATTGCACTTCAGTGGAGGCAAAGATTACCAGAAGCCTATTTATGATAAAATTACCACCGCTTTGAAAAAATGGGGTGATCATAAAATAGCCATTAACAAAACATACCTGTCACTTATTCACCGCCTTCAATTTGCCATTATAAAAACCACCAAAGACGGATTGGTTATTGGTGTACCGGCCGTGGCCGTGAAAGCCACCAAAAACAAAGAGTTCAGATCTAGAAAAAGCTTAGGAGGCGACCGCATTACGCATACACTCCTGCTCAATGACCCTACTGATCTCTCGGATGGCGTGATGCAAGTGCTGAAAGCAGCCTACGACAAATGTTGAGCAAAATTCATGTTTGATAATATGCTTACAATCTGCAGTGAATTAATATCGATGGACACATAAATAATTGTTATAAAATCTTCTAACACTAACCATATCTTAACCCTCAACTGTTATGCGCATCAAACGGCCTGAAAAAACTGACTACCCCGAATACTATGAAAAATATATTGCCAAAGCAGGCAGCAATCCACTGGCTGATCTGAAGGACCACCATAAGCAACTGCGACGGATGCTGCTGCGACTGGGACGTAAAGATCTTCAATACCGCTATGCAGAAGGCAAATGGACTATTAAGGAAATACTGCTTCACATCATGGATGCGGAAAGAGTGTTCTGTTATCGTGCACTGCGTTTTTCAAGAAACGATGCTACAGAGCTTCCCGGATTTGATGAAAACGCATGGACACCTTACAGTAATGCTAACGGACGTAAACTGCGTTCCATTCTTCGTGAATATGATGCGATGCGAAAAAGCACCATAGAATTATTTTCCAATATGAACAAAGAGATGCTGAACCGGTCAGGCATTGCCAATGGGAAACAAATCTCCGTACGTTCATTGTTGTTCATCCTGGCTGGACATGAAATACATCACATGCGGATAATAGTTGAACGATACATTGAGAAATCTTATGTACCGCCTGCCCTTTAGCATCCAGTTTATTAGTATAAAAAAACAGGTTCACCTGATCAATAGTTCTGATCAGTCTTTGTGAAACAATTTCATTGCTGAAAAAACAACACCACAGCAGTTCTTAGTCCAGCACAGGAGAATCTTTTATGAAAACCCGAAATGTTTTTTGTGGCAGCTTCACAATGGGATTTCCGGCACCCTTGAATGCTTGTCATGCATGCAACGTCCGATCCGCCTTTGCTGAAAAGGCTAACAACTTTGCTTACCGCTGTGTTTCACTAAAAGGTGACTTTTCCATCCAATAGCACACATCTAGCTTATGACCCTGCTTCCAGACTGGCTTCTCTCACTGATCAGACCCGTTGATCAGCCTGGAATTCCCGGATCATTATTGCTCATAGCCATGGTGATGGCAGCCGGCATTGCATTAGGCAAACTAAAAATCAGGAAAGTATCACTTGGCATCGCAGGCGTGTTGTTTGCCGGTATTATCATGGGACATCTCGGTTACCGGATGGATGGCATGACCCTTGATTTTTTACGGGATGCAGGGTTGATACTTTTTGTGTATGCAGTGGGTATGCAGGTTGGGCCTTCCTTTTTTTCATCTTTCAGAAAAGATGGAATACTATTCAATTCACTGGCCATCGCGACCATCATGGGTGGCGCCATTATCACGATTGTCCTTTTTAAAATCACGATGGCAGGCATGGACAACCTGGTTGGGATAATGTCCGGAGCAGTTACCAATACGCCGGGACTTGGGGCGGCGAAAGCCGCCCTTGCTGATGTGGCAGCTAAAAACAAAGATGTCCTTTTTAATGATCCTGCCAATGCATACGCGGTCACTTATCCTTTCGGCGTGCTCGGGGTAATTTTGGTGATGCTGGCCGGTAAAAACCTGTTCAAAATTGATGTAAGCAAAGAGACCGCACAATTTGAAAACGGCATCAAAGAAAAATACCCGTCTCCCGCTGTAGTTAAATGCAGGGTCACGAACCACGAATATATTGGCCGCACTATAGGAGATTTTTTACAAAAGACAGGGCAAAACGTAATTGTTACAAGGCAAAAACACAGTGGATCAACGATTGTAGAAACTGCGGCAGAAAATAATGTGCTGCTGGAACGGGACGTTTTGATGCTTGTTGGATTGCCAGATGAAGTTAACAAGGCAGTAAGCTTATTGGGTTATGTCTCTTCCGACCAGTTTATTGACTCGCAGGAAAAAACAGTCACCAAAAGTTTTTTTGTTACCAGTGATGGCGCCGTACAAAAATCAATCGAACAACTCCACTTTGAAGAACAGTTTGGTGCCCGCATCACCCGTGTTTACCGTGCAGGACTTGAACTGCTTGCTTCACCCAGCCTTGTATTGCATTATGGCGATAAGATCAGGGTTGTGGCTGATCAGCAATCGATAGAAAAAATTACCAGGCTGGTGGGAAACTCGGAAAAACGATTGCAGGAACCGCAGTTGCTCTCTATCTTTCTTGGAATTGTTTTCGGTGTATTCATCGGCTCTGTTCCCATTCTGCTGCCGGGACTCGTAGCACCTGTCAAGCTCGGCATGGCTGCCGGACCTTTATTGGTAGCACTGGTCATCAGCCGCTTTGGCGGTATCGCTACCATCCATTCTTTTTTGAATCAAAGCGCCATGCTCTTCATGAAAGACTTCGGCATCTGCCTTTTTTTTGCCGCTGTTGGGCTTCATGCAGGAGAAACCTTTTACCAGACATTTCTCGCCTATAACGGATGGATGTGGGTACTGTATGGCAGTTGTATTACCATACTTCCTTTGCTGCTGATGGTCACCATCGCAAGGCTTTTTTTCAGATTGAATTACCTGCCCTTGCTCGGACTGATTGCCGGCACATACACCGATCCGGCGGCGCTTGCATTCAGCACTTCCTATTTCAAATCCGATTTACCTACACAGGCTTATGCCACGGTATATCCTTTGGCCACTATCATGCGCATCCTCATCGCCCAACTCCTGGTTTTGTATTTCGCGGCCTGAATCCTGATTGACCAATTGGAAATATCGGAGTCGAAAAACTGAAAGCATACTTCTCCCTAACCCACATTTTTCAGTTCAGCACAGGATCGGGTCTCACCCCCAACTTAGCGCTGATTTCGGTATCAGAAACTTTCTCACCCTTTGAAAAAAGCGAGCACCCTTATAACAACACCGAGTTGCCGTAAAGCGGCATTTTATAACTGAAAAGGCCGGATTAAAACTGAAAGCACAAAAAGTAGAACATTGAGAAATGAATCAATAAAGCATTGAGAAGCAACCTTATAAATTGCTCATTATCAAACATTCATGTAATTTTGCTTTGCGATGGATCCAGCCATGAAATTTCACTGCAAGAGGAATTTAGCAGGAATATTTATCAGCCAAGAAGGAGGTAACTGCTAGGCCTATTTGCCATCCCACACGATTCCATCTTTACCAAAATGTGTATACCAGCTAAACCAAAATGAGAAATATCCGGGAAGGGGTTGCCCGTTCATTGTTGCATAAGGAATATTCTTTTTCAGCGATACCGATACGATACCATCAGCTGATTTAGCAACAGCATTCCCCTTTCTTAACAGTGCGTGCCAGTCAAAAGCTAACGATTCATCACCGGCAGAAACAATATACATCATTTGTTTGGCTGGAAAACGGTTACTCGAATGGCTTACGGGAAAATACAGTTCATCCGAGGAGCTGTAGTCGCCATATGGATCCTGCATGTAATTACGGGCATATCCCGTCTGAGGGCTTAATATTTTTGCTGTCGGAAAATCCTCTACCACTTCACCGAATGACAGCACAATGGTATTTAATAACTTCAGCTTTTTCCCGGTTGCTTCTCCTGCAATAGCTTCACCCATTGCCTGCGACCACAGGCTTTCGCTCTTATCGTCAAACATCAAAAGATTGGATTCATATAATTTGCCGCTCACACCAAATTGCAAAGTATCGCCATCCACCAATCTTTCGTATACAATTCCGCTTCCACACAAGGGGCAAAAGGTAATCACTACCGGAAATCCATCCAGCACATCATTAACCACCTCATGCCAGTTAAGAATATTATAAGGATAAAAGCGTGTCTCCGATTTTCCCTGCAGCAGTATGCCAAAATCCGGTTCTGTCAGAAATCCACGTGCGGATTCCAAACTGATAAATTCAGGAAAGTCAATGGCAGGAATGCCATTCTTAGAAACACCGCCATCATGAATGGAATCTATCGGAACGGAATGCTTCGAAAAATCTGTCCTTAGATCACTGAAGTTATACTCTTTCAACAGTGCCGAATCGGCAGCCGGTACCGTGTCTGTTGCAGCATTCCCGTTTCCTGTTTGTGGCGCTGAACATGCCGATATTAATGCGGCAGAAAAAAATGCCAGAAATAAATACGGTACCGTTAAATGCTGCAATACTAAAGAGGATTCTAAAAACTCATGAATTCATATTTCCTACCAGGCTTAACATCGGCAAATAAATCACCGGCACCTCTATGATTTTGCACCACCTGCCCTTGCAATATATTTATCCATATCCCTGCCTTCCGCAGTATTAGGATATTTTGCCTTGATCTCTTCATAGATCCTTTTCGCTTCTGCAGTCTTTTGCTGACTTTCAAGCAGCATCCCTGCCTTTTTCAAGAACATAGGTGTTGTAAGTTCATTCTCAAAATGATAGGCAGCCTTTTTATAGTAATCAACTGCTTCATTCATTTTGCCAAGTTCCGAATACGCATCCCCCAGGGCTCCCAACGACATACTGCTCACCATTTTATCTTTGCCGCTGTAATCATTAAGGTGATCAATCGCATCTTCAAACTTACCCTGTTTCAAATAAATAATACCGGCATAATAATGTGCGAGATTGGCGGCCGGAGTCCATTTATAATCTTCCATGATCTGCGTGAAACCAAGATAGTTTCCATCACCGTTCAGGGCGCGTTCCAGTGAATCAAGTCCGAAGTATTTTTCAGCCATAAACATCTGATTTGTCGCCTCCGTACTTTTCGGATCAAGATATAATTTGGTAAAACCGAGGTAGGCAGCTACAATGGCAAACAAGCCACCGGCGATATACGTTAACAGGTTTTTATTTTGATTTACCCAATGCTCAAAGTTATTTAACCGGTCTTCCAGTTTCAGATTTTGTTCCCTTATTTCTTCTGCCATTGCTGATTGTTATACTTTAATGATGGTTGGTGGTGATTTTATCTATTTTAATTTTCGTTGTTTTCTATTTTACGTCAATCGGTCAGGAATGGATAATCTGCTTCTATATAATTATCCGTGTAGAGCTCAGATGGATCAGGGTAAGGAGATTCTTCGGCAAACTTCACACAATCATCGATCTCCGTTAATATTTTTTCATTGAGATCGGCAATTTCACCGGCCGTGGCATAATTATTTTTCATGATAGTAGCCAGTGTTGTTTCCAAAGGATCTTTTTGCTTGTATTCTTCCACTTCTTTTTTCGAACGGTATTTAGCCGGATCACTCATAGAATGACCTTTATATCGGTAAGTCTTTATTTCCAGGAATGTTGGACCATCACCACGCCTGCCCCTGGCAGCCGCCTCAGCGATGGCTTCATGTACCGATTCGCAGCGCATACCGTCGACCTGCCTGGATGGCATGTCATAGGCCAGTGCCAGTTTGCTCATGTCTACAACATTGCTGGATCGTTCAACGGAAGTACCCATTGCATATTCATTGTTCTCACAGATAAAGATCACCGGCAGCTTCCACAACATGGCCATATTAAAGGTCTCATGTAAGGCACCCTGCCTTGCTGCTCCATCACCGAAATAGCAGGCACACACATTTTGTGTACCGAGGTATTTTTCTGAAAACGCAATGCCGGCACCCAGCGGAATCTGTGCGCCAACGATGCCATGTCCGCCGAAGAATTTTTTTTCTTTTGAAAAGAAATGCATGGAGCCTCCCTTTCCTTTGGTACAGCCCGTGGCTTTACCATACAATTCAGCCATACATTCATTGGCAGTAATGCCCTTTGCAAGCGCCAATCCATGATCACGATAAGCTGTGATGATGGCATCATCCTGTCGCAGCGCGGAGATGCTTCCGGCGGCAATAGCCTCCTGTCCGATGTAGAGATGACAAAATCCGCGAATCTTTTGCATTCCATACAACTGCCCTGATCGCTCTTCAAAACGACGGATGCGTAGCATTAACTCATACCACAACAGGTATGTTTCTTTGGAGAACTTGCCGTTAACGTTCTCCATGGAAATATTCCCTTCTTGCAGCAGATCTGTTACTGCTGCAGTCGGGCCATTGGTTTCTTTTGCTATTTTTGTTTTCGCCAATTCTATGGAATAAGGGTGCGAAAATAAATAAAAAAGTCAATTAGAACGTAGCGATTTTCTCCTGCCTGTGTATCTTAAAGCATTGTCACTCACCCAGTTTAAGAATTACGGATCAGCAAGGTTAGACTTCAGTCCTTACCTGAATCATTTTACCGGCCGAAATGGCACTGGAAAGACCAACCTGCTCGACAGCATCCACTATCTGTGCCTCGGGAAAAGCTATTTTCATGTTGGCGACCAGCAAGCCATCCGGCAGCCGGAATCTTTTTTCAGGATAGAAGGAAAATTTATGCACGACGTTTTGGAGATGCAGGTTAACTGTATTTATGCAAACGGCAGAAAAGAAGTTTCTAAAAACGGTGTTACCTATCAGCGTTTAACCGAACATGTAGGAATTATTCCGGTTGTCATGATTGCACCGGATGATCATTCGCTCATCAATGAAGGAAGTGATGAACGCCGCCGCTTTATCGACAATACGATATCTCAGATTGATCACCAGTACCTTGACAATCTGGTAGCCTACAATAAGGTGCTGCAGCAACGCAATGCCGCATTAAAAACCTTTGCCTTGCGCAGGTCGTTCGATGTGGCACTGTTGGATGCCCTCAACATACCGCTTTCCCACTTTGGCCAAAAAATCTTTGATCTGCGGGCCCGCTATCTTCAAAAGATGATACCGCTGGTGAAAAAATACCATGCGATGATTTGTGCTGCCAAAGAATCCATTCATGCAGAGTATGAGTCTGTTTTTCACCGGTGTGATTTGCTGCAGGCCTTACAGGAGTCCATTAACAAAGACAGGCAACTGGAAAGAACCACTGAAGGCATACACAGAGATGAATTTGAGTTTTTTCTTTCTGACCAACCGGTTAAAAAATTCGGATCACAGGGACAAAAGAAAACTTTTCTGATGTCATTGAAACTCGCGCAATGGGAACTTATAAAAGCGGAAACAGGCAAAACACCTATCCTGTTGCTGGATGACTTGTTTGATAAACTGGATGCTGAAAGAGCTGGCAGCATACTCCAATTGGTTGCTGACGGCTATTTCGGACAAGTCTTTATTACAGATACCAAGACTGAAAGAATACACCATCCACTGCCTGAAATAAACAGGGATTATAAATATTTCATCATGGAACACGGACAGGTGACGGAAGAAGAATGGTAAAGTCGGATTGTAGGTGGAGAAGCTGATAAGCTGCGATGGATTTCATGTAGCGGGGAACCGGCATTTTATGCCATCACCTGCCTGGTATTTTGAAACCAGTTGCTTTCATCCTTGCAAACACAGGCATTTTAATCATTTCTTTCAAAACCATAAAAAATAAAATGCAGCTGATTTAGATTTTTCGAATGAAGAATCCAGGTTAAAAGAACCTTCCGGCATTTGGCTTTAAAGAATGATTACTATGGCCATTTCAGCCGAAGAACATACAGCTATTCGCTTCTCATGCTTCATTCCTTTCAGTTCTCTATATTTGCCGCACTTTAACTATGGATAAGGAAGTCTCAAGAACCAGAACCAAGATCATCGCCACCATCGGCCCTGCATCAAGAAACTATGAAACCATTTGTGCCATGATTGATGGCGGGCTGGATGTCGTGCGCATGAACTTTTCTCACAGCACCCATGATGATCACCAGCATACACTGGATGCTGTACGCCGATACAATGCTGAATTCAACAGTAACATCTGCCTGTTAGGTGATCTGCAAGGACCCAAACTCAGGGTTGGCATGGTTGAAAACAATGAAGTGATGCTGGAAAGCGGTAAAAAAATATTGCTTACCTCCACAGACACACTCAGCACCGCCAAGAAACTCTATATCAAATACCCACAACTGGCGCAGGATGTGAAGCCGGGCGAAAGGATTTTGCTCGATGACGGTAAGCTTACACTTGAAATTCTCAGCAGTGATCTTAACGATACACTCGAGGCAACCATTATTCATGGCGGAAAACTCAGTTCCAAAAAAGGTGTCAATTTTCCGAACAGTGCACTTTCTGTTCCTGCACTCTCTGAAAAAGATAAAACAGACCTCGCCTTTTCAATAAAGAATAAAGTGGAATGGATCGCGCTTTCTTTCGTACGGTCTGCGGATGACATTCACCAGGTAAAGACCTTGCTGCATGAAGCTCGTTCGCGGGCGAAAGTAATTGCCAAGATCGAAAAACCGGAAGCCATCACCAACATTGATGAAATTATTGCCACATCAGACGGCATTATGGTCGCGCGCGGCGACCTTGGTGTTGAAATGGAACTCGAACAGGTTCCAATACTGCAAAAACAAATCGTGAAAGCATGCATTCAGTCTGCCAAGCCGGTGATTATCGCAACACAGATGATGGAAAGCATGATCTCCAGCCCAACACCAACGAGAGCAGAAACAAATGATGTCACCAATGCTGTACTGGATGGTGCCGATGCAGTCATGCTGAGTGCGGAAACTTCCACAGGAGCGTTTCCCGTTCAGGTGGTGAAGATCATGGATAAGATT
>JBGAWA010000054.1:0-28502 GCA_044227805.1 Chitinophagales bacterium
GTTGCCATAATTGGCGGTGATGTGCAAAATTGAAGCTGAGTACTCCTATCAAACTTCTGTACAAGTTGACAGCGAAGTACTCCGAAATCGCCCAACTCGGCAACACGCAAGCTATTAGCATTTGCAATCGCTTCAAAATTTGTTGCAAAAGAAAAAAGAAGACTTAACAGGAAGACCCGGCTGACATGAGTTTCACTGTCAGCATCGCCCATAAAAAACGGCTACTTTGCAAATATTCAACAGGCATCCCTTATCTTACAAATAATGAGAAAAGTAGTGGCAGGCATCAATATGACGCTGGATGGCTTTTGCGACCATACAGCCATCATTCCCGATGAAGAATTGCACCGGCATTATGCTGACATCTTGCGGGAGGCCGGTATCATTCTCTATGGAAGGATTACCTATCAGCTGATGGAATACTGGCCGACAGTACTGAAAAATCCGACAGGTAACCAGGCAACGGATGAATTTGCCAGGGTGATGGATAAGATTCCAAAAATTGTTTTTTCCCACACACTGAAAACACTGGAATGGAAAAGCGCCAAGCTGACCACGCTGAGTCTTGAAAAAGAAGTCCTGGCGCTCAGGCAACAGACAGGTAAGGATATATTGGTCGGCTGCCCGAGCCTGATTGTGCAATTAACGCAAATGCGCCTGATCGATGAATATCAACTCTGTGTTCATCCCGTGATAGCCGGAAAAGGTCTGCCATTATTTAAAAATATTAATGACAGCGTAATGCTTAAACTCATAAAAACAAAAATCCTTGGTTCTGGCGCCATCGTGCTTTATTATGAGCCGGCAAAGCAATAACGAACAGACCGGCTGGACCTTTCACCCATTCCGGAACAACCTGATGAATCCGTTTTTCCGGAGCAAACATGTAGCATTACCCTTTTTCAGCTTCCGTGCATTTTGCTAGTTTTCCCGATGAGTAGTGACAATTCATACCCACAAACTAACCTTACGGCATAACATTAAAACATAAGCAGCATTCCCTGAAGACGGACAAACGAGCAACCAATGGAAAATCTACCGCTATACATCAGCATTATTTTCGGGCTGACAACCATGCTGACGGTCTGGCTGTTCTATCAATCAGCACACCACTCCAAAGTCACGTTGATCCTGGTACTGACCTGGCTGGCCCTGCAAGCCGGTATTGCACTTACAGATTTTTATGCCGTGACAGATACCTTGCCTCCGAGGTTTATATTTTTGGTTTTGCCAGCCCTGCTTTTTATCGCAGCACTGTTTACTGTTCCAAAAGGCAGGCAATACATTGATGGTTTAGATCTCAAAGCCCTCACGCTGCTACATACTATCAGAATTCCCGTTGAAATAGTTCTCTTCTGGCTGGCCGTCAATAAAGCTGTTCCTGTATTGATGACTTTTGAGGGAAGGAATTTTGACATCCTGTCGGGACTGACCGCTCCACTTGTTTACTACTTTGGTTTCATAAAAAAGAAACTGGACCGGAGACTGATTTTGATCTGGAATTTCATCTGCCTGGGACTGCTCATCAATATTGTTGCAAATGCCATTTTATCTGCACCCTTCCCGTTTCAACAATTTGCATTTGATCAGCCAAACATTGCTGTTTTATATTTTCCGTTCAACTGGCTTCCCTCCTGCGTTGTTCCAATTGTTTTATTGTCGCACCTGGCTGCCATCAGGCAGTTGGCATATGCCGGGCGAAACAAAATCAATAGCTGACAATGGTTTTCGTTCAAGTAAGTAGAACAAACTCAGGCAGTGCTGTCGTCGCAAGGGAGGACTCCACTTGTCCTTTTTCAGTCCGGTTCCTTTTGTTAAATTTCCTGATTCAACCTTAAAATTCGTGATCCGAAACACCTGCGGAAGCAATGACTGAAAAACCGGAATGATAGGCAGGCATGATCAAATAACCAACAGCATTAAATCGAACAGAATAACATCAAATGGTTACAGATATTATAACCGCTACACCTGACTGCCAAATTGTAAGTTCCAGAATTTTTAACACGCCAAGAGAACTTGTCTACAAGGCATGGGCTGACCCCAGCCATTTAAAAAACTGGTGGGGGCCAAAAGGTTTTACCAATACTTTTAATGAATTTAATTTCCGGGAAGGTGGAAGATGGAGTTTTATTATGCACGCACCTGATAAAGGAAATTTTGTAAATGAATGTGAATTTATAAAGATAGTGGAACCATCAATCATTGCCTGGAAACGCTTTTCAAAACCCCTTTTTCAGGTAGTGGCCACCTTTGAAGAAACATCTGCCGGCAAAACGAAGCTTGTTTTTAAAATGCTTTTTTACACCGCTCAGGAATGCAGAAAAGTGCAACCTTTTGCGGTTATCAAAAACGAAGAAAATTTTGACAGGCTGGAACAAGAATTAAATAAAATGACCTTATAAATGAATATGCCTTCAACTGACAATACATTGCTGACAGCGGCAAGTCGCAGTTTCGCAGGCAGGGCGGCATATAGTCCATTCCGCTAACCTATACCATGAAACGTATTGCCGGAATAAAGGAAGCATTGAAATTACCGCAAGACAGGGTTCATCCTCAATTGATTCAAATGGATAACGCTGAATACCTCAATGGAACGATCACGCTGGTTCGCCAAATGCAATGCGTACTCGCTTTTCCATTTTCAGAACGGATGGATTGTTCGGTTTATGAGTTAGAGAATGGAGTATTGGCTTTTTAGAAATTTATCAAAAGCGCCGAATCAGCAGCGCAGCTTGTGCCAGGTTGAGGCAGTACTCTTCTATTCAGGTTGAGTGGTAATTTATATCTTTCGTAAATTATCCGGACTCATCGCTCCGTGAAAGGCAAGGAACAAGTAAAGCCACCGGACATGAGGTTGCCGGGAAATGACAGCTCCTAAAAACGTAAATCAATATCAGATGAAAGCTAACGGAAAAACAGTGCAGGAAATTCTGATTAACATTCCGGCGGAAAGGGCGGAACCATTTAACAAACTGCATGACGTAATCGTTAAAAACCTTCCGAAAGGTTTTGAAGCAGCTATCAGTTACGGTGGATTAGGGTATGTTGTGCCGCACAGTCTTTATCCTGCAGGCTATCATTGCAAACCAAGCGAACCGCTCCCCTTTGCGGGTATAGCCTCGCAAAAAGACTCTATTAATTTTTACCACATGGGAATTTATTCCGACCCCAAATTGATGAACTGGTTCGTAAACGAGTTTCCCAGGCACAGCAAGCAGAAACTGGATATGGGAAAAAGCTGTGTGCGCTTTAGGAAAATGGATGATATTCCTTACCAGCTCATTGGTGAATTAATGAGAAAAATGACTGCTGAGGATTGGATCAAAAAATACGAAGCAGCTTACAAGCCTAAACCTAAAACGGCTAAAAGCAAATCCAAAAAATGATTCGCTGATGCAAAACCTGGCTATTCAATCAGTTTATACAGGATATCTTATCCACCACTAAGTCTTTGTGGAAAGCAGCCTGTCCAACTCATCAGCATAAAAGCGGATAACTTTTTTGGCACCATTTATGTTTTGAGAATTAAACAGTGGATAATATGACGATAAAAGACACATGGTGGGTGCTGGGCGGGACAGGACTGACTTTTAATGCTCACCATTTTATACGGTAAAAAGAGCAGACTGGGGCTTCTATTCCGGTATTCCCTTTTTCATTCGCAACAGGTTACAGTTTGGCAGAAAGGACGCTTTGCATTGGATCTTTGCTTGGAAAATCCGACCTTTCCAATGATGGTCATGTCATGCTAAACTTTGGCTTCAACTGGTATTGATAACGAAACGTTACAAATTAACTTTGGGGAAATACCAGTGAATACGCTAAATCAATAATCTTACTACAAATTGCTGTTATGAACTTTAGAATTAAATCATTAGACGACAAGGAGTTTTCACATCTGTTTAAATTAGATCATTTACAGCTGGCAAAACTTGGTGCAATGAGGATGACGGTTGATGAATTTCCCGGATTTCCTTGCAGGGTGGCCTGGAAGATGCTGAAATAGGGGAAGAGGTTATATTATTAAACTACCAGCACCATAAAACCAATTCGCCCTATCAGGCAAGCGGTCCCATCTTTGTCAGAATAACTGCAAAAACTAAAATTTGGGATGCCAATGAAATTCCAACAATGCTTAACCACCGGTTACTTTCATTAAGAGGCTACGATCGAGAGGGTCTCATGAAAGTTGCAACGGTCATAGAAGGGCAACAGCTCAAAGAACAAATAGTAAAGATATTTGAGAACGAAGAAGTTTCTTACATACACATTCACAATGCAAAACCAGGTTGCTTTAATTGTTCAGTAGAGAGAGCTTGAGCATGCATCCGTTATATTTTTATCTTCAAAAGAAGCCTTTTCAATTAAATAGTCCAGGTTGATATAGTTCAGCCCATTTCTTATACCAGGGTGCAGATATTCAAAACCCGTATGAAGTAGTTGCCGGGAAGATGTTTTCTGCAAACGAAATTTTTTCTGACTAAAGAAAACCTCTTCATTGCATGAATGAAACCCGCTGTCATTAACCGGATCATTCATGCCATATGATACAGACTCCTGCGACATCGAATAATCCTTAACTTGCAGGAAGCCGGCACTCTTAACCGGACACGCAAATGAAAAAAGCATTTTTACACCTGCTATTGGTGTTTGCAGCCAATCTAACAGCAGCGCAAAGTGGTAATCAGATTTTTACGGCTTCGGGTATTTTCACTGTTCCGGAAAATGTAACCAGCATAACGATTGAAGTAGTCGGAGCCGGCGGAACCGGTGGTATCAATGGTGGTGGCGGCGGTGGTGGTGGCGGTTATGCCATCGGCGAATATTCGGTTACGCCATTGAGTTTGCTGGAAGTTACTATCGGAGCAGGTGGCAATGGCAGTGTTGCGGGAACAACGAGTGTTGATCAGCTGATTGCTGCTTCCGGCGGGGAAAACGGATTTTCCATTCCTAACCCCAACCTTGGTGGCGGTGGTGCGGGTGGCGCCGGAACGGGTGGAACCATCTTTAACAGAACCGGTGGAACAGGCGGCGGTGGCTACTGGACTTACTTTGGTGGCGGTGGCGGTGGCGCAGCCGGTGCAGCATCCAATGGCAGTAATGGTGGTAACACGATAATCTGGAACGGAAGCAACTGTCTCACACCAGGAGGTGCGGGTGGAATTGGCGGTGGAACACCTGGAGGAAATGGTGGAAAAGGCGCGGGATTCATTGACGCATTTTGTAACGCCAGCAATCCGTCAGAAGCAGGAGTGGCTTTTGGCGGCGGAGGTGGCGGAGGCAATGGAAACGGCGGCGCAACGGCAGCTGGTGCAAATGGCTATTGCAAAATCACGTGGTGTATTTTAGATCTCTCCATTATTGTTGGAGATGTTACGCTGATGACTAATGCAACATTCTCCAGCTATCAATGGCTGGATTGCGACAACGGAAATCAGCCCATTGCCGGCGCCACCGATCAAAGCTATACGCCCACACAGATCGGCAGCTATGCCGTAATTGTTTCCAATGAATACTGCAGCGATACCTCTGCCTGCGTTGATATGATCAGTACAGGATCAAATGAGATGATGAATAACGGGGAGTTGCTGGTGCCCCCCACCTGCTTCACGTCAACCATAATTGTGTTGCATGCAAAAGGTAGCAAAGAATATGAGCTGATGAATGAAACAGGACAGTTGATCTGGGCCGGAAAGAATCCGGAGGAACAAAATTTCTCAATGCTGCCAATTGGCTGGTATTTTCTGAAAGTGAAAGACCGCTATAACACGAAGACATTTAAGCTGCTGAAACAGTAGTGCACTTTAACCCGGATTTTTCAGTGGAAAAATCCCGCTTCGCTGCGACTTAGAGCTGCTAAGGGTTTGCTCAATTTGTCAAGAAAAGAAAATGTTTCATAAACCCTAAGCAGCTCTACGTCGGGGTTAAACCCGTTGCCGCTTTGAACTGCAAAATGTGGGTTTAACCTGCTTTTTGTAGTTCAAAAATGCAATGGGTACAATAGAGGAATTCCGTTGCATTACCATGCTGCCGCACAGTATTCAGAATTTTAGCCGGAAATGTTCGCTGGCCATACCTTCAATGGCGGTACCAATTGCCAGGGAAGCGGTGGCGGCTGGTGAAGGCGCATTGAGCACATGAATGGTGTTTCCGTTAACTTCAATTTTAAAATCATCGATCATCTCCCCTTCCGGTGCCAGCGCCATGGCGCGTACGCCGGCACGCCCGGGCTTCAGATCATCGAGCTGCAGGTCGGGAATCAGCTTACGCAATCGTTTGAGGAAAAATCTTTTGGAGAAAGCACCACGGTATTCATCGATACCGAAGCTGATATTTTTCGCGAAGAACTTCCAGGTTCCACCAAAAGAAAATGCCTCCGCGGTATCCCTCCATGAGAAATCGGTTTTGCCGTAACCTTCCCTTTTAAATACAAACACCGCATTCGGTCCACATTCTGTACCGCCGTGTATCATGCGCGTGAAATGAACACCCAGAAAAGGATATTTCGGATTAGGAACAGGATAGATGAGGTTGCGGACTTTCTTCATTCCCTTTTCAGTGAGATCGTAGTAATCTCCACGGAACCCGACGATCGCTGTATTGATCTTTGCTCCTTCCTTCCTGGCAATACGGTCACTCTGCAAGCCTGCACAGGTGATAATGTAATTACCGGTAAATTTTCCTTTCGGTGTGATAACCTCTGTCGCTGAATCGCGCTTTTCAAAAGCTGTGGCTTCATGACCTGTCAATACCTTGCTGCCTTCAAACGAGGCATGAATCAGCTCAACATATTTGCGCGATACTTCCGCGTAATCTATAATACCGGTACAGGGAACCCACAATCCTTCGATGCCGGTGCAGTAAGGCTCAATTTCTTTGATTTGGGCGGCGTTAATTTTCTCAATGCCTTCCACTCCGTTTGCAAGGCCGTTGTTAAATACCTTGTTCATATGCGCCAGTTCCGACACATGAGTGGCCACCACTATCTTGCCGCAAATGTCATGAGGAATATGATGCTCCTTCGCGAATGCCACCAACTCTCTCCTGCCATCCACACAGTTTTTCGCTTTATAAGAACCCGGCTTGTAGTACAATCCGGAATGAATAACACCGGAGTTATGGCCGGTCTGATGTGCTGCCACTTCAGGTTCCTTCTCGAGTACCAGTATCTTTTTTGCAGGATACCTCTTGTTTATTTTATACGCGGCGGCAAGCCCTACGATGCCTCCTCCGATAATGATAATGTCGAAACGGTTATTTTCCAAAGCCCGGATTTTGGGCAAAAATAATCAGACGGATTTCTTTGGATGAATAAATTATGGAATGGCATACAACAGCAGTTCATCCGTATCTTCTTCGAGTCGTATCTTCTTCTCAAAATGCATCCCCGTCTTTTCGAGTAAACGAATGGAATGGACATTTTCAGCCGTTGTGATGGCGACAACACGTGAAAGGCCAAGCTCCTTTTGTGCATAGGCAAGCGTAGCACTGGCGGCCTCAAAAGCATAACCCTGTCCCGTATATCGGGAAAGAAAAGCAAATCCAATGTCCACATCATCCAGCGCTGGGCGATTGATAAGTCCGCAGATGCCAATTGGTGTATTGCTATCCTTTAACTTCACCAATAACAACCCAAAACCGTTTTGCGAATAACTCCTGACAGGTCCGGTCAATATATAATTGGCCGCGTCTTCCTGTGATTTAATCCCACGGTCACCGATATACTGCAGCCATTCCGGCGTATTGAGCAATTCAAAAATAAAGGGTGCATCCTCTATGGTGAGGTGAGCAAGCAGCAGGCGATCAGTTTGGATGACATTCATATACGTGGAAATTTCAGATAGTCTCTCTGTTCATTCCATTCCGCAGTACTTCATAACGCAACTGCACCAGTCCCTTTTTATACGGAACTGCTTTCAATAACTTCAAACGTGCTTCCGGAAAACCATCTTTGAACAATGGAATCCCCTCACCAAGCAATACCGGAATCACAGAAATATAAAGCTCATCAATCATTTCTTCCTTCAGTAAAGCATTCACCAGTTCCGATCCGCCATCAATGTAAATATGTTTGCCAGTCGCAGCCTTCAAATTCAGGATCAGCTCTTTCAGATCTCCTGCATAAAAAGTAATGTTTCCGGTTGTCTCATACGGATGGCGCGAGACCACGATAACCCGTTTATCACTGTGCGGAATGGGTGAGCCGAATGTCAGCACTTTATCATATGTTTTTCTTCCCCAGATCACGGTATCCACTGATGACACAAAATCAGCATAGCCATAGTCCTCACCAGGCTGTTCCATCGCCGCTAAAAATCCAATATCACCGTCTGACTTTGCTATCCGGCCATCGAGGCTCATGGCAATATAGAGCAACACTTTCCTTTCAGGCATCAAATTATCTTTTATGGAAGCTTACTTAATTATGTTTTATGGGAGCCGGAGGCGGCCTTCTTCATCCAACTCCCAGAAGGGATTATAGGCCACTTCAAACAAATGTCCATCAAGATCTTTGAAATAACCACTGTATCCGCCCCAGAAGACTTTTTGTGCGGGCTTGACAATGGTAGCTCCCAGTGAGGCAACCTCCAGCATCACCTTATCCACTTCCGATGCTGAAGCAGCATTATATGCGATCGTTATTCCTGAAAATCCACTGCCTGCATGATCAAGGGTAGCATCTTCCGCCAACAACTCCAACGGGTAAAGGCCCAGCACAATTCCGCCGGCCGGAAAGAAGGCGATATGGTCATTGCTTGCCGGAGATTTCTTCCAGCCCAGTCCTTGCTCATAAAAACCAAGTGCACGTTGAAAGTCGCGTACGCCAAGAGTGATAATGCTCAATTGTTGCCGCATAATGTTTTATGTTGGTGAAGCTTTATGTTAACTATTGCACCCTGCCGGAAAGTAGGCGGGCTGATCATTAATCTCCCGCATCAAACCGGAGCTCATCTGTATGATTTAATTGTGATCTTCTGGCTATTCACCAGGCTTCCGCAAGATGCCATAAATTTGTTAAAAGTTGCTTTCTGTCAATCCTGCATTTTTCAACTCAAAATAAAATGATTTAAACCTTATGACAGAACTGCCATAAGTCTAAGTGAAGCGGGATTTTTCTATTGAAAAATCCGGGTTAATTTTACAGACTGAAACATCATATATGATTCGATTTTTACTTTTAGTGGTCCTGGCGACATTTGCTTTAAAGCTTAAGGCACAGGATTTTGAGTGGGCCATCAAGCAGAGTGGCAATGACTTTGAAGCTGTTTACCAGATTGCAGAAGACACGGCCGGCAATATTTATGAAATAGGAAATTTCTGGGGACTGGTTGATTTTAATCCTTCGGCAGCCACTTTTTTCCTGACATCGGCAGGACTTACCGATAATTTTATCTGTAAACTGGATCCAACCGGAGCATTCGAGTGGGCTAAACGCGTAGGCGGAACCGGCTCTGAAGCAGGCACCAATATTTGTATCGGAAGCAATAATATAATTTACACCGGTGGCAAATTTCAAAACACCGTGGACTTCGATCCGGCGCCTGCCACCCACAACCTGGTCTCTTCCGGTATTGATGATGCCTTTATTGCCGCCTACTACACGAATGGCAATTATATATGGGCAGGCAAATTTGGCGGCACTGGCACCGATTATTTAACGGGCCTCATAGAAAAAGACGGATTTATTTATGCAACAGGATATTTTCAGGGTACTGTGGATTTTAATCCGGGCACCGGAGTATACAACCTGACGGCATCAGGTCCTGATGCAACTTTTATTCTCAAGCTTGACGACAATGGTAATTTCATTTGGGCTAAATCCATCAGTGGCACTTCGTCCACGCTGGCCTTCGACCTGAATGTGGATGCTGCGGGTAATGTATTCACCGGTGGAGAATTCTGGGGCACCTGCGATTTTGATCCGGGCAGCGGCACACAATCAAAAAGCGCGGCGGGCTTTGGATCAGATGCGTTTTTACTGAAGCTCGACAGCGATGGCAATTTTGCATGGGTTGATATTTTCTCCGGCGCTGATGATGAGTGGGTGAATTCAATTGATATCAGTAAAAGTGGTGCTGTTGGGATAAGCGGTGTCTTTCAGGGAACCACCAATTTTGATCCCGGCACAGGAACTTTTAACCTCGTCAGCAACGGCAACTATGATATTTTTGTTGCCAGCCTGCATGGCGGAGATGGTAGCCTCCTGTGGGCTGTTTCGGTGGGAGGAACACTGAACGAACAAAGAGGGGAACTCGATATTTCCGATTACGGCGACTATTTTATTACCGGCGCATTTTCAGGAACTGTGGATTTTGATCCGGGACCCGGCCTTTTCACACTCATTGATCCAGGCGTTTCCAGCATCTTTTTCTTACGGTTAGATAGCGCGGGGACCTTTGTCAATGCCTATGGATTTGGAAGTACCCTGTCTTCTTCAATCGGTCATTCTATTCATGCTGATGATCAAGGCCGCATCACGCTGGCAGGTGCATTTGAACAAACGATAGACTTTAATCCCGGCGCCGCTGTCTTCAACTTATCCTCTTCATTAGGCACCAGCGATTGCTTTGTACAGCAAATGAGTGTGTGTATCACGAAACAGACATTTGTCAATACTTCTATTTGTTCAGGCGACAGCATTTACGCCGGTGGTGCCTATCAGACATCCGATGGTATTTATGTTGATTACCTGTTGACACCGAAAGGATGCGATTCTATTGTCACACTTGAATTGACCGTGTTACCAGTTTCCGTCAGCCTGCTGACCGATACTTTCTGCGAAGGCGATGTATATTTATTTGAAGGCAATGTATTGGACTCGGCCGGCACCTATTCTGTGCACCTAACTGCGGCGAATGGCTGCGATTCCACCGTTACTTTATCGCTTGGCATGCATCCGCACTTTGAAGTTTCACTGTATGATTCAATTTGCGAAGGCAATACCTATTTGTTTAACGGAGAAGAAATTACGGAAGCAGGAAGTTATACCGCAAATCTTTTTGCCGTTACCGGTTGTGATTCCACGGTCACACTCATGCTCAGCGTATTGCCAAATTACGAGACGGCAGTGGAAGCAACCATCTGCGAAGGCAGCACTTACTTCTTTGACGGATCTGAAATTTCAACTGCCGGAACCTATGTAGCGCACCTGCATACTGTCTACGGCTGCGATTCAACAGTAACCTTAAACTTACAGGTGCTGCCGCTTCAGCTGACTGAACTTTATGATAGCATCTGTGAAGGTGAAACTTTATTCTTCAATGGTATGGAGATCAGTTCGGGCGGCGACTATTCGTTCAGCGTGACGGGCAGTAACGGTTGCGACTCAACTGTTACGCTTCACCTCACGGCCACCATTATCAATGCTGCTGTCACTATTTCCAATGATACACTCTTCGCAACCGGTAACGGCAGCGTTCAATGGATCTTTTGCGAGAGTGGTCTGCCTGTTCCCAATGCTGATCAGCCTGTATTTGTTCCTGGCTTTGCCGGTAATTTCGCGGCTGTATTTACTAATGGTGATTGTGTGGATACCACCACGTGCAGTTACTACACGGCTATGCCGGCATTGCAAGAAAAATTATTTGTTGACGTTTTTCCGAACCCGGCAGCGGACAATATATCGGTGGCCATACCTAATTATACCTTACCGGTGACCGTAACATTGAGAAATTTGATCGGTGACAGGCTGCAACAAACTGAATTTGTATCGTCAACAGTCATCTCGCTGCAACAAATGCCGGCAGGTATCTATTTCCTGTGTATCGATGCAGGTGCAATGCAGGTGATGAAAAAAATTGTGATTGAGAAATAAAACTGTTCATGGCTGAGTTTATTGCCAAATAGCGGGAAGAGACCGCTGCATTACAATACTTTAGCAGGACCGAATACTTTGTTTCCAGTTACATCGAGTCCATGTTTATCCCTGATTCGCCAATGGAAAATTCGGTGTTTAACCCACATTTTGCAATTCAACCCACATTTTGCAGTTCAAAGCGGCAACGGGTTTAACCCCGACGTAGAACTGCTTAGGGTTTGTGAAACATTTTCTTTTCTCGACAAATTGAGCAAACCCTTAGCAATTCTAAGTCGCAGCGAAGCGGGATTTTTCCACTGAAAAATCCGGGTTTAAGCATGATTTTTCAAGCCGCCTGTAACTCAGAAATCATCTACTGCCAATCACTCGGGAGCTACATATAACTCCTTGTCATCCTGATAAAAATATTCGGTTTTGGTTGAAGTGCTCATGAACTACCGTGATAAAAATCATAATTAATCGGTTCCGCCAATCCTAATTTTACTGCGGTGATACACAAGTAAAGTATTGCAGATTTAGCTGCGTAAACCAAATTGAAATTGTATGAAAAATACCATTTCACTTCTGATGGTGTTTGCCTTTTCAGCGATCAATATTCTCTGCTGTTATGCGCAGACTCCTGTTATTGACTGGCAAAAATGCTTTGGCGGGATGAATATTGAATTTTGAACGATAATTAATTCCCAAACGATTGAACCTCACCATAAATGATCGCGCTGCAAACTAAACCGATTGCCGAAAAACAGACATGGATTTTACCGTTCCATTGAGATACTTTTTAAAAACGGACATTCAAATATCTGAAATCCGCGAAACCGATTCATTTTATACCGGACTTTCCAATGGAATGATCACGGGTAAATTGATATCAAGAGCGAATGTTGTTATACTAACCGACCCAATATTCTTTGCCAAATGATCAAATATGTATTATCATTCCTGCTGATTGCTCATGGTGTCATTCATCTCCTGGGCTTTGTGAAAGCGTACGGACTGGCAACCGTATCAGCCATCAACAGCAACCTGTCGAAAGGTGCAGGCTTGCTTTGGCTGCTGACAGCCCTGCTGCTCATGGTTACTGCCATACTATTTTTTACAGGTATGGAAAGATGGTGGATCACGGCTATCATCGCGGTGCTGCTTTCACAACTGCTGATCTTCTCGGTATGGAAGGAGGCGAAATTCGGCACCATGGGAAATGTGATCATACTGATAGCGGCTTTGCTGAGCATGGGAATTCAGCTGTTTGAAAACGGGTTTAAGAGAGATGTGCAGGAAACACTTCAGTTATCCGCTGCTGCTTCCACGGAAACCATGACGGAAGCTGACCTGCAAAACTTACCTGATCCGGTACAACGCTACTTAAAATACGCCGGTGTCCTCCACCAACCAAAAGTCAGGAATGCACGAATTGTATTTGATGGTGAAATGCGCGGTAAAGGAAAAGAGTACTTTCCATTCACATCAGTGCAGTATAATTTTTTTGACGATCCTGCCCGTTTGTTTTTTATGCAGGCGACGATGTCGGGTTTATTGGTGTATGGCTACCACCGCTATGCAGCAGGCACTGCAACCATGACCATCAAACTTTTTGGGATTTACCCTGTCCTTTACCAGAAGGGAGACACCATGAATATGGCGGAAACCGTTACACTCTTCAACGACATGTGCCTGCTGGCACCGGCCACCTTGATTGATAAAAGAATCAGTTGGACTACCCTCGATAAGAATATTGTGAGGGGCACATTCACTAATGGCAAGATCACCGTTTCTGCGGTGCTCTATTTTCAGGAAGATGGCCAGCTCGTTAATTTTATATCAGGCGACCGGACGGATGTTTCAGTCATGAAACAATATCCATGGTCCACGCCCGTGAGCAACTATAAATTAATGAATGGTATCAATGTAATGACCTATGGTGAAGCCATCTGGCATTATCCGGAAGGCCCATTTACATATGGAAAATTCCACCTGCGGAGTATTGCTTACAATGTAGCTGAGTAACCTGAACGACTGACATTTTTTGCATTGGCAGTACATATTTCTGTCAGCTTTTCTCAATGGTAAAATGCGGGTTCAGCAGATCCGCGGCAATTGCTCGCCCTGCAAATAACTGACAATGCGCATTCCACCGATCGCGCTCCGGAGAATCACCTTTCCGGGATGGGTTGCCGTTACTTCGCCGATAATAGTTGCATGCAATCCGTTTTCATCCGCTCTTAATACGTCAACGAAACTATCGGCAATCTCTTTAGCTACGATGGCGGTGAATATTCCTTCATTAGCAATATACAAAGGATCAAGGCCGAGCATTTCACAGGCACCTGCCACCTGCGCATCAACAGGAAGAGAGGCTTCATTGATTTCGTAAGTCAAATGGTTGAGCCCGGCGATCTCATTCAATACACTGGCAAGGCCTCCCCTTGTCGGATCGCGCAGGAATTTTATACCGTTCCCGAAACGATCAAGCAGCTTCATGACCGTATGGTTGAGTGCCTTGGTGTCGCTCTTCACGGTAGTTTCAAATTCCAATCCGCTTCGCAAACTCATAATCGCGACACCATGATTGGCGAGTTGGCCACTGATGATGAGCTGATCACCCGCAGTAATATTTTGATGATGAATAGCTGACTTGGTATGAATCAAACCAATGCCTGTTGTATTGATAAATATTTTATCACCCTTTCCCTTCTCCACCACCTTGGTGTCGCCGGTGACAATCATGACACCGGCTGTCGCAGCGGCATTCCTGATGCTGACCAATACCTGCCAAAACTCTTCCATCGGCAATCCTTCTTCGAGGATAAATGCCAGTGACAGATATTTCGCGGCAGCGCCGCACATAGCAAGGTCATTCACGGTGCCATTCACCGCAAGGTCGCCGATATTTCCTCCGGGAAAAAAAACAGGTGTTACCACATAGCTGTCGGTGCTGAAGGCAATCATGCCGTTTAGCGGAATGGAAGCGCCGTCATGTTGCTGACTGAGAAAATCATTTTTAAAAAGATCGAAGACACCGCTTTGCAACAGCCGGTGTGTCAGCCATCCGCCACTGCCATGTCCAACGGTGATGGAGTCAAAATCAAAGGCGGGCATCGGGCATTCAAGCTTCATCGGCTACCTGGTTTTGCGCATACGAAACAGCACCGGAATACTGATAATAAGCCGCGCAGGAACCTTCGCTGCTGACCATCGGAGCGCCCAACGGATGTTCCGGTGTACAGCGGTTGCCGAAATTCGGACACTGTAACGGCTTCTTCAGTCCTTTCATGATATCCCCGCTGATGCACTCTTTGTTTTCTTCGGCCTGCGGAAGGTCTAACCGGAATTTTAATCTTGCATTGTACTTCTTATAGTGGTGGCTTACTTCCAACCCACTTTGCGGAATCGTGCCTATTCCCCGCCAGGCACGATCAGTTACGGTAAACACCTCTTCCATTGATTCCTTCGCCCTGGTATTTCCTTCCCGCAACACAGCCCTGGTATATTGATTCTCCACCTTGTACTCGCCATGTTCCAGTTGCATCACGGTCATTAATATTCCCTGCAATAAGTCAAGTGGTTCAAATCCTGTTACCACGATGGGTACCTTATACTTCGCTGCAACAGGATAATATTCTTCTATTCCCATGATGGTGCAAACATGTCCTGCTGCGAGGAAGCCATCAATTTTATTTTCTGCATCACTCAGCAAAGCCTCCATAGCAGGAGGAACGAGGACATGCGATGCGAGGATGCTGTAATTCTGAACATTCAGCTTGTCCGCTTGAATCACACTCAATGCATTGGCCGGTGCCGTTGTTTCAAAACCCACTGCAAAGAATACAACTTCCTTCTGCGGATGCTGCAGGGCGAGTTGCACCGCCTCCAGCGGAGAGTAGAGTATGCGCACATCCGCTCCTTTCGCCTTGGCTTCGAGCAAACTTATTCCTGAGCCGGGAACACGGATCATATCGCCAAACGAACACAGTATGACATTTTCCTGTTGCGCCAGGTATATAGCTTCATCAATCACCTGTACACTGGTGACACAGACGGGGCAGCCCGGACCATGCACCATCGTGATCTGGCTGGGCAACAAATCAATGATTCCATTTCTGACGAGACTGTGCGTCTGGCCCCCACATATTTCCATGATGGTCCACGGACGAGTGGTGACACGATGAATCTCCCCGAGGTATCGCTTCGCCATGACTGGATCCCTGTATTCAGATAAATATTTCATGCTTGTATCTTCCGTTTATCGCGGTGATTAATTACTGCCGCCTGCGATAGTCCGTTCGTGATTGACTGTTTACATAAACCGGTTCATCAAATTATGGCTGTCCGGGCAACTCTGTTTCACCGATGAGCTTCAGGTATTCAAAAGTTACTTTTGCTTCTTCCTCATCCACCTTGCTGATGGCGACACCGGCATGCACAAGCACATAATCGTCCACCCTGGCATCTGTTACAAGACACAGGTTCACCTCCCTGTGGATGCCGCCAAAGGAGACCTTTGCAGTACTAAAAGCCGCATCATTTGTTTTGGTGATGGAAATTATCTTACCCGGAATTGCTAAACACATCGGCTATTTTTTTTAAACATGATTCATTGGCAACGATGTTGCAAGTTGCTTTGCACCGCGCTGCCGTTCCTGCATAAGATGATAACAGGCCAATTGTCCGAATGCAATGCTCTCATCATTCGGACTGAGTTGCCGGTGCCAGTACAATTCATTCTTATCATCCATTGTATGCATAATCATCTCCGTGAGCAGTGCATTCTGAAAAACACCGCCACTGAAGGCAATTTTCTTGGCATTAAAATGTTCAGCTACGCGCAAAATTGCATGTGTCAGTGAGTAAAAAACTTTCTTTGCGACATAATCTGATTTTTCCCGGCCAGCCACAGCATCCGTCATTTCCTGCAAGAGCATTGAAAAATCAAGCCTGCCATTTTTTAATGGAACGGGAAAGTAATCCATCATTTCTGTATTACAATTTCTTGCGAGTGCTTCCAGCTTCATCGTGGCTTCTCCTTCATATGAATTGGTGTCACAAACGCCTAAGATGGAAGCGATGCCATCCAAAAATCTTCCCATGCTGCTGGTAAGCAGATCAGCAGGCTGATGGATCAGTTGATGATAGTACTGCCATTCCTTTACTGAAAAGCGCGACTGCATCATCGGAATTTTTGACGGTAAAAATTTCATGAGTGCCAAAGCAGACAATCGTGGCTCGCGGCTCATTTTATTCCCAAGCAGTTGCGGAAAATATTCGAGCTGTGCCACGCGCTCCATTTCCCCGTTTTCCAACAGGAAAAATTCTCCGCCCCAGATCTGTTGATCATCACCATAGCCAGTACCGTCCCAGATGACACCGAGCACCGGATCCCGGCTGTTCAATAAACTATTCTCAGCGAGCACAGCGGCAAAATGAGCCTTATGATGCTGTACACTTACATACGGTATTCCTTCCTGTGCGGCGATTTCCTTTCCGTGCTCCGAAACAAAATAACCCGGATGCTTATCAATAAGAATAAGATCAGGTTTAGTTTGCAAAAGATGCAGCAGGTGGTGGAGAGTTCTGTCATAGGCAACCTGTGAGGCAAGACTCTCCTGGTTGCCGAGAAACTGGCTGATATAAAGTTGATGTTTGTCTTGTATAGCAAAGGCGCTTTTCAGTTCACTTCCCATAGCGAACCAACATCCGTTTGTGTTTTCTAATAGATTGGGGAAGTAGGCGGGCGAAAGTCCCCTGCTCCTGCGCAGGATGATCTGCCGGCCTGATGCAGTCACCTGCAGCACACTGTCATCTTGCGGCACTGCTATTTCACGATCATAGGTCAGGATGTAGTCCGCAATATCCTTTAACATTTCCATGGCTTCCTGATCATCAATAATAATTGGCGAACCGCTGAGATTGGCGCTGGTGGCAATAAGTGGTTTGCCAAAAGCCTTGGCGATGAGCAGTAACAATGGAGAGCACGGAAGCATCAATCCTATTTTGTCGAGCCCCGGCGCGATGTCCTGCACGCAAATCGTACCGGCTTCATCATTCCGTAACCGGCAGAGGACGATCGGAACCGTTTTACTTTTCAACACAGCTTCCTCGTGTTCTGTAATGATAACGTCTTTCCTTGCAGTTTCAATATCCGCATACAACAAGGCAAAGGGTTTGGCCGGGCGATGCTTTCTATGACGTAACTGCTGTACTGCTGAAGCATTACCGGCATCGCAGAGCAACAGGTAACCACCGATTCCTTTTACAGCTGCTATAGCGCCATCCACGAGCAGGTCATTCAATCTATGAAGAATCTCTGATGTGTCGTGACTGAGGCATACACCGTTAGCATCCAACAGATGCATCGCGATGGCGCATTCCGGGCAAGAGTTAGTCTGACTGTAATACCGTTCATTCGCCATATTGCGGTATTCACCGCTGCACTTTTCACACATGGCCCATGCAGCCATCGTAGTATGTTCACGTTCATATGGCAACTCCTGTATGATGGAATATCTTGGACCACACTGCAGGCACGTAGTAAATGGATAATGATAGCGCCGGTTGCTGCTATCAAATATTTCCTTCTTGCAGGCATCGCAGATTCCGAAATCAGGTGTTAGCATAAGATCGGTATTGGTAGCTACTGCACCTGCCCTTATGGAAAAGGAAGAGAATTGCCTCATTTTTACTTCCTCCATCGTGTGCCGGGTAATTACAGCATTCGGAGGAGGGTCAGCGAGAACGGCCGTATAGAATTTCTTTGCATCAGCTTCCGTTGCATTGCATTCAATATGCACGCCGTCCTTTGCATTACTCACCCAGCCATGCAATCCGTGTTGTGTTGCCAGGCGGAATACATGTGGCCTGAAGCCAACACCCTGCACGAGTCCACTGATATGCATGTGAAATGTTTTCATGACTTGCTTCACGCAGGTTCGTGAACCATCACCTTCGATTGCAGCCAGTTGTACCAGTCCTGCATACCTATTCCTGTCATACAACTGAGCTCTATGATATCGAGTTGATGATTGATGCTTCTTGCATATTGCTTCGCCTTTTCCATATTAAAAGGAACATATGGCAGCAGGTCAGTCTTGTTAATTGATAATACAAAGCGTGGAGGTATGGAACATTTCAGGATACTTCAGTGGCTTATCCTGCCCTCCGTCACACTCATGATTACCACTCTTTCCTTTTTTCACCCAGATCAAACATTGCCGGGCAAACAAGGTTGCCTCACATTTTCAATAAAAAGAATCGCATTATCATTGAGCTTCATCCCTTTCATAGCCTGCTGCACCATCATTAAGGTCGAGGTGACATCCTTGTCGGTATTGATCTGTACCACCTTTGTGCCGGTGGCATAAATACGATCGGCATCCAGACTCGTCTGCTGATCGCCTTCAATGACGAAGAATTCAAATTCTTGATGTAAGATCCTTCAGTGTCCTTTCCAGCAAGGTAGTTTTTCCTGAGCCGGGTGAGCTCACGAGGTTGATGGCAAGAATATTCCTTGCTTCCAGGTAGCCGCGGTTTCTTTCCGCCAGCAGGTTGTTCTGATGCAGGATATCCTGCTCTACAGCCACAATAGATTTCTGATGGCCATGCTGCTGCGCTGTATGCTGCATGGTTACGGCAAGTATCTGCTGGCGGTCAAGGTGCAATTGTCCGTGTACCGGTTTAGTACCCGGAATATGCAAGGATACATTACCATTGCTCTCACATCCACAGGTTGCACACATAGATTTTATTTTTGCCTCATGATCAAAATTCAAGCAGTGTTCATATAATGCCACAACTGACTGCCTTCTTCCTGTCAGTCATGCTCTCTAACGGCAGTCAATAGCTATTCTGCTGATTTACCCTTCTTTCTAAAATAAATTGTTCCGGCAACAATCACCGCTGCAAAGCCTAAAATAAATACAAGGTGTTGCGGCTCAACAAAGTAATGAGTGATAGTGTACCCATCCGTATGACCATGACCCTCATGTCCAAAGGCAACAGCAGGCAGCAACCCAGCGAGTAAACCCAGGCTCATTAATTTCTTCATAGTAGTTTGTTTTTACTTCACCAATATTACAATAAAAAGCGAATTATGCACCGTTAACAAAAATCATATGTCAGCATGATATCATCATTTTTACCTGTTACTTAGTCCATTCACGGGCGCTGAGCCCATCTCCATTTTGTCACCTGGCAGGAAGTGCGATGAGCATATGCAATGCATTTCACTCAAAATCATCAATATAACCATTAATAATCTAATCGGATATTTCATCAAATTATGCAGCCTTCGTTAATAACAGCGTCAAAAGAATTTATGGCGATTGGCGGGAATGCTGCTGGCAAATGCAAATTAATGTAACCAGTTGCCTTTGTCAGCCAGCACTGTCGTCGCCTCGAAAGGCGACGATAACGTCCCATGAAAATCGATCACCGGAAGAAAAGCAACCGGCAACAGCTGGAGTTGCGATTTATTACTGAGCAGCGCTGCATCGTTCAGCATTAAACCCGGATTTTTCAGTGGAAAAATCCCGCTTCGCTGCGACTCAGAACTGCTAAGGGTTTGCTCAATTTGTCAAGAAAAGAAAATGTTTCACAAACCCTAAGCAGTTCTACGTCGGGGTTAAACCCGTTGTCGTTTTGAACTGCAAAATGTGGGTTAAAACAGATGCCAGCGATTTGAATGCTGAATGGAACAAACAACTGTTTAAAATCAGTACAGATCATGACATAAATCATATCGAATACCGCCGTAATAAAAGAGTTTAGCCTAACTTTTAACATAATCTTTCTGTAGTCATGCCTGAAGAAAAATTTCTGAAACCCGATGAACCTGCTCAAACGCAAATGCTCAATCATTTGTGGGAGCTGCAACGAAAAAACGGATACATTAAAGACGCAGATATCAGTCAGCTCGCCGGCAAGTTCCAGCTGTCATCGCTGAAGTGGAAGGAGTAGACTTACCCCCATTTTTTCCATCACGTAAGCAACGGTAAATTCTAATATCTCAACAACAGTATTGTTGCCGATATAAAGGGATTCAACCAATATAAAAAACATTTGAAGAGCCAGGTGTTTAATCCAGTCATTCGTACGGAACTTTCAGGTTGTTCTCTACACCATTATCAGGCTGAGCGATCAGGAACCTTCGGCATTGATCAATTTCTATCCATTCACAAACCTGAACGCGATAAAGGTGAAGGATACTATTGCGGCCTTAAAAAGCGGTTCAATGCCTGAAGCCATCTGTGATGCACCCGCAGATCACATCCGCTACACGCCTGGAGTCGACAAGAGTGTTTTCTTCCGGTCATTCAAAGAAGGCTCAGCGCTGGCAAAAGCAAAAGCACTTGGTGCGCAAGGTGTATTGGATGAATTGAAAAAGCCGGAGCTCTCGCCAGGCGTGGCGGAGCAAATTATCCTACCTGGAAAAAGTGGAATGCCGCCATGATGCAGCCTGCCAAACCAAAAGTTGTCATCTGCAATGCCGATGAAGGCGAGCCCGGTACCTTCAAAGACCGTGTGCTGATCAACAGCCAGGCAAAATCACTGATCGAAGGAATGATTATCTGCGGATATACTATCGGTGCGGACTATGGCATCATTTACCTGCGCGGCGAATACACCTGGCTGAAAAGCAGGCTCGACGATGCCATCAGCGAATATAAAGCGGCAGGATTGCTTGGAAAAAACTGTGGTGCTATTCAGGACTTCCATTTCGATATCAGGATTCAGCTGGGCGCAGGTTCCTATGTATGCGGTGAAGAAACCGCCTTGCTGGAATCCCTGGAAGGCAAGCGGGGCGAGCCACGCACCAAATGGTTTTTTCCGGTTGAAAAAGGATACCTGCAACAGCCTACCGTCATTAATAATGTAGAGACTTTTTGCGCTGCGGCACGTATCATTGAAATGAGCGCCGCTTCGTATATACAGCTTGGTATTCCCGGATCGCTAAATTAAACTCATCAGCGTTTCAGGCGACTGCAAGCTGCCGGGCATCTATGAGATTGAATGGGGCATGACGGTAGCCGGAATTACTGAACGTGAAGCCGATGACCCTTACTACATTATCCAGATCAGCGGACCTTCCGGTGAGTGTATCTCTATCAAAGAAAATACTGGCGGTATTTCCATGCTTGACCTGATGGCACGCAAAGATGTAAGGTGCGGAGGTTCAATCATGGTTTTTAACAGGCAGTGCTGACCCGTGAAAGTGTTGCTGGTTATTCAGAATTTTTTAAATCTGAATCATGCGGCATCTGTACACCCTGCCGTGCCGGAAATTTCATCATTCAACGCAAGCTCGAAAGGCTGGACAATGGTCTTGCCACCGAAACGGACCTCGAGCAGCTGAGAAGCTGGGGTACCATTATGAAGAACACAAGCAGGTGCGGATTAGGCAAAACTGCCACCAACAGCCTGATCTATTCGATGGAAAAATTCCATGAGTATTTTCAGAGCAAGCTGGATAAAGATTTCAACGGCCTCAGCCTTAAGTTTGATATGGAGGCTGCCACTGAAGAATACGAGAAATACAAAATATAAAAGGATATGGCAAAGATGATCAATATAACAATCGATGGCAAAGCCTTACAGGTGGAAGAAGGAAAGAATCTGATGATGGCAGCCAGGGAAAACGGGATCTTTATTCCATCACTCTGCTACTACGAGCACATTGAACCGCCACTTGGCAGCTGCAGAGTTTGTTCCTGTAAGATCAATGGCAAATTCGGGCCGGCGTGCACGGAGAAAGTAACCGAAGGGCTTACCGTGGAAGTGAACACGCCGGAATTGATCGATACCCGTAAAGCGCTGGTAGAGATGATGTTTGCCGAAGGAAATCACATCTGCCCAGCCTGTGAGAAGAGCGGGAAGTGCGACCTGCAGCACATGGGCTATGAACTTGGTGTCTCGTCCACGCGCTTCCAGCACCTGTTCAAAGACCGTATTATTGATTTTAATCCGAGCAGGATGGTGATGGAGCATAACCGTTGCATCAAGTGTATGCGATGTGTGGTAGATGTACATACCAGCGACGGGAAACGGGTTTTCACTTATCAGAACAGAGGCAATGAAACGTATGTTGGCATTGACTACGAACAGGAAGCACGTCTTACGGAAGAAGAAGCGATTAATGCAATGAAGATATGCCCAACCGGTGCTATCAGTATCAGGGGCGTTAACCAGTCTGAGCCATTCGGCGACCGAAAGTTTGATCTCCAGTCATCGCAAAAAGATTACAACAAAAAAAACGTGCATAAGAAACGCACGGTGCCGATGGAGAAAAAAGTAGTGGCTACGGTTTCTTTAGCGGGTTGCTTTGGCTGCCACATGTCGTTGCTTGACATTGATACGGAGATACTCGACCTCGTTGAGCTGGTTTCATTTACCAAATCACCTTTAACCGATATAAAAAAGTTCACCAACCGGTGCCATATCGGGTTGGTGGAAGGCGGCTGCTGCAATTCAGAAAATGTGGAAACGCTTCGCTATTTCAGAGAAAACTGCGACATACTCGTGGCTTTGGGAGAATGTTCTGTCTGGGGTGGATTACCGACAATGCGAAATGCCATTCCTTTAAGTGAATGCCTGGAAGAAGCATACCTGAATTCTGTCACCAGCGAGCCGGGCAATACGATTGTTCCCTATCATGAAGATTTACCAAAAATTCTTGACCGGGTGTATGCCTGCAATGAAATTGTAAAAATCGACTATTACATACCCGGCTGCCCGCCAGATGCCAATCATATCTGGAAAGCCGTCAAGAACCTGTTGTGGGGTGAAGAATATTCCATTCTGTACTCTGAATTTAAGTATGACTAATGCACCACTGCTATGAACAGAAAAATAATGATTGATCCGGTTACAAGAGTGGAAGGCCATGGAAGGGTCACCATTCACCTCGATGAATACGGACAAGTGAAGGACTCTTTCTTCCACATTGTAGAGTTCAGGGGGTTTGAAAGATTTATCCAGGGGCATCCATACTGGGAAGCGCCGGTATTGGTGCAAAGGCTCTGTGGTATCTGTCCCGTCAGCCATCACCTTGCTGCGGCGAAGGCAGTTGATCAACTGGTAGGTATTGACCCCGCCGATCTTTCGCCCACTGCCACGAGGCTTCGCCGGCTGATGCATTTTGGCCAGGTCTTTCAATCGCATGCCTTGCATTTCTTTTATCTCGCATCACCGGACCTGCTGTTTGGCATGGATGCACCGGCAGAAAAAAGAAATGTGGTGGCGGTGGCGGTGGAGAACAGGGAACTGGCCATCAAAGGCATCACCATGCGCAAATTCGGTCAGGAGATTATCAAGGCAGTGGCCGGTAAAAAAATTCACGGCATACTGGCAGTGCCCGGAGGTGTTCATAAAACGCTGACGGAAGAGGAACGCGACTATTTCCTGAATGGAAAACAAATTGAGAATATCGATACCATGATTGAATGGTCGATGGCTATCATAAATTTCATGAAAGAATATCATGAGAAGAACCGCAAGTTCCTCGATGAGTTCGCCGCCTTTCCTTCCGGCCATCTCGGCATGGTGAACAAGGAAGGCGGACTTGATTTATATGATGGATTGTTGCGGGCGATAGACAGTGAAGGAAATACTACGTTGCCTGATATTTCCACCGATTTATACCAGGAATATTTTTCTGAAGCGGTAGCGCAATGGTCCTACATGAAGTTTCCTTACCTGAAAAATGTAGGCAGGGATAAAGGCTGGAACCGTGTTGGCCCGCTGGCAAGAATGAATATGTGTGACTTTATCACTACCCCGCTGGCGGAAAAAGAACGGCAGGCATTTGTCGCTTTCACGGGAAAAAAGGTCAATAACAGCACGATGTACTCTCACTGGGCAAGACTGATTGAAGTGCTGCATTGCGCCGAAGTGATTAAGGACCTGTTACATGATCCTGAACTGATGGGCAATGACCTCGTGCGGAAAGGCACCCCTCGCTTAAAAGGCATCGGAATTATTGAAGCGCCGCGCGGGACGCTTACACATCATTACGAAGTGGACGAGAAAGGCATGATTACGCGTTGTAACCTGATAGTGTCAACAACTCATAACAACGATGCGATGAACACTGCCGTGCGATGGGTTGCCAATAATGTGATCAGCCGAAGCGGCACCATTACCGACGGAATGCTGAACCAGGTAGAGGTAGCCATCAGGGCATACGATCCATGCCTTAGTTGTGCTACGCAGGCCATGGGCAAGATGCCTTTGCGCGCAGAACTATACAATCACCTCGGTGAACTGATTGATGAAAAACAAAAAAATTGAAAAGCAGGCTGCCTTGCTGATAGGCATTGGAAACAGCGGCCGCTGCGATGACGGTGTCGGCTGGCTGTTTGCTGATCTGGCCAGTCACCTTCCCTGCCTGCACTGCGAATACAGGTATCAGTTGCAGATTGAAGATGCAGAACTGGTGAGCCGGTATGAAACGGTATTTTTGCCGATGCATCATGCATCTTTGCATAACGGATTTGACATCAAACGCATCAACGCGGCCAGCCACTTTTTTTATTCTTCGCATCTGCAAACGCCGGAAACCATACTATACCTCGCCACGGAACTGTACTACAAAAATCCTGTGGCATATACTATTGCTGTGGAAGGTGAAAACTGGGAACTTGGAACACATGCAGGGGAAGTTGCCCAACGTCACCTGCAGGCAGCATTTTCCTATTTCGAAAAGCACATTGTGCCTGCCATAGCCTGTCCTGCCTTATCGGTCAGCACATAAGGCAACAAATCCGGGATAATGGTGCGCTAATGCAGGGTCTTTGAGATTATGGCAGCTCCATCAGGATAAATAGTGCGGGAGCATTTTGCAACTAAATTCTCTCTATTCAACCCGGATTTTTCAGTGGAAAAATCCCGCTTCACTGCGACGTAGAACTGCTAAGGGTTTGCTCAATTTGTCAAGAAAAGAAAATGTTTCATTAAAACCCTAAGCAGTTCTACGTCGGGGTTAAACTCCGTTGCCGCTTTGAACTGCAAAATGTGGGTTCAAAACAATAAGGCTCATTATCATAAGCCATCTTTCTTACATTCTCCACCACTCTTTGCATATACTTTTTCAAAAATGTTTTGCAAACAGCCAGTTGAGAGGATAGAGCAACGGAGTCTTTGCATACAAATGATACGTGTAGTTAATCAATATTTTATTTTGCTCCAGTTCTGTTGTTTTCCACTCACCGACAAACTTGTAAAAACCCAACATCCATGATTGAAATTCATCTACCTGAAATTTCCAATATTGATTTTCCATTCTTTCGAGCAAGGTATCAACAGAGTGCAAAGCCCCCAGGCTGCGAGAGTGATTTTGCAGCATATACCTTTTTACTGAATCCCGGTTTACCCCAATGCTTGTCATCAGTGGTATGCGTCACTTTTGGCATTATGCCATATCCCGTATGCACTTTGGCAACATCACAGAGCATGGGTGTTTTAAAGGCTCTTTCAAGCGAGCAGTTAAAGATGGCGGTAACAGTTACGCTCGTTATCATCCTGTGGGTTGAAGCATCCAACTGGCATACAGCCTGCAATTTTTCAAAGCATGATATATCTTATCAGTAGCACGCAACAACACTGAGAAAAAGATTTGCATGACGGACTGGTTATGGAAAATCTATTTATCCTTGATATATCGCACCGAAAATCCATTTGCCCTGCGATAGGTGGTTTTCACAATGGCAGGATTTCCTTTTTCAAAGTGGATTCCATATGCGGTCTGCTCCCCATCGGTGGTGGAAGTCCAATAGAAATCCCAGGTATCCTTAATTTGTAGATGTCGGTCGGACTGATGTTCGCACTCTTATTTCCCCATCAGCAGGTTCAATCCGGATGATCCCCTTCCAGCAATGCAGGCAATGCCTTCTCATCACCGCCAAAATAATTATTCAGCTCCTGCCAATCATCAAGCGTAGGAAGGTGCCAGCCCGGAGGTGCCGCGGCAAGGGCATTGCTGAAATAATATAGCCTTCCGTACTTAAGGTTATTGATGGAATCATTATCAAAATACCAGCTCTTGGGTGTTTTATAGTCCCAGTTCTTAGTCATCCATACCTGATTGCCAATGGTAACAGATGGAAAATCCCGTAGCAGCAACCGTGCTGTTTGCGGATGGATCCTCTCCACCGGCAACGGTTCCAGCAAGTATCAAAAAGAAGACAAGCACTCCGAATGTTTTCATAAACTCATGTTTTCAATGTGGAAAAATTAGAATGAATTATTGAATTGTAAAAATCCGCTATCCCGCTTGATTTTTAGACATGGTTGTCAATGAATGAATTCCTTCACGACCACAATAGGCATATCGCTGTCTCAACCACCAATAAATCTTTTCATTAAAAACTTAACCATGCAGCAATTCAGCCCACATTTTGCAGTTCAAAGCGGCAACGGGTTTAACCCGACGTAAATAGGGTTACAAAAAATTTTCTTTTCTTGACAAATTGAGAGCAAACCCGGCCTTCTGGTCGCAGCATGGGACTTTTCCACTGAAAAAATCCGGGTTGCAGAAAAAAGATTAACGGCCTTCATCCGCTGTCATTAGTTGCTGCAGGTAACCTTCGGGCAGCTGAACGCCCATCTTCAGCACCTGCTGTGCATCGGCAACAGCTACTTTATAGCGCTTCAGCTTTTCAAGCGCCTGCATTCTGAAATAATAATTGTTGGGCACATTCGGATTGTTCGCAATGGCCGCCGTGAGATCGGCAATGGCCTGCTGATAGTTGCCGGTCTTCAGGTAAGCCAGTCCGCGATTGTTCAGCACATCAAAAAATCCAGGATCATATTGCAAGGCAAGGTTGTAGTAGAAGATAGCGGAATCAGGTTGTTCTTTTATCATGTACAGGTTGCCGAGATTATCATAACCGCGGGCATTTTCAGGATTTTGGCGGATAGCAATCATAGTCGCTGAAGGCGCTGTCATTTTTTTCCGCAATGCCAGAAAATACTGCAGTTCATGTGCGCATCCGGATCATTTGGTTTTAATCTCACCGCCCGATTGCCATCTATGATGGCAGAGTCAATTTTGTTCAATACTCGGAACAGGTCGCAGCGGTTCACCAGTGCCTGTGCAAAATCAGGTTGAAGGTGCAGCGCGCGGTCATAATTTTTTTTCGCGAGATCAAGCTGATTATTTTTCTGATAGTAAGATCCCAGATCATTATAAGCGATCGGTACGCGCGGGAATTTCGCAATCACATCTGTCCACAATTGTTCGCTGCTGTGCCATACCGCTGTTCGTTCACGGCATGTATAGGCAAGAAACAATATCCAGGCAAACAGGCCGATCATCAGCGGCATCCTGATCATTGCGGTGTTTTTTAATGGCTGATCCCAGATCAAGGCAGCCGGAACGGCTATAGCAAAAAACAACCCTGTAAAAGACAGGTAGGTGTAACGGTCCGCCGTGATGGCTCCTCCTACGGGAAGCAATTGCAACACGAGGAAAATGTTGACCAGGAAAAAAAGTTAACCGAAGACAAGCCAGCCGAGCTTCTTTCTGAACCAAACAACAGGCAGTGCAATCAGCAACACAATGACAGGTGCCGCATACACCAGTGTTGAAATGCATTGCTGATAAGGATAGTAGGCCGAAAGATTGAGCGGCAGGAACAGTCTTGAAAGATAGCTGACGATCGCATATGGAAAACATCAGCCGCTCTTGAAA
>JBGAWA010000055.1:0-27409 GCA_044227805.1 Chitinophagales bacterium
TTCCAGTGGTCCGGCGATAAATTTATTGCCTCCGCTCAGCACGGCATTCACCCCCGGATGTTTATCTTCCGTGGTCTTGAAACATTTTTGAGCGAGGTTCATGAGGTCAAGTTCAAACTTTTCTTCCACCTTCATGATGGCTAATACGTTGCCTGAACTCTTTTCTATCAAGGCGATCTCAGCACCAATATTCAGTTTATCATGCTGATCCCCGGAAGGTAACAAGATCGGGATGCCCCACAACAGACCGTTGCTAAGCGTCATTTTTTCAATCGTTCCTTCAGCATCTGCCTTGTTCATGAAGCCGGTAAGCGGGCTGAATGCGCCATTGGCAATCATTTCAATATCGGCAGCGTAGCGGTCTTCAATGATCAGTTGAAAGAGGGAGGCTGCTTTCTTTTCTAATTCTGTTTTGCGGGCGCCCGATGCAATTCGGTTAACGAGCACTCCGCCGTGAGGTTGATTCATTACTGTATTGGATTTAAATGGTTAAAATGAGCAGGTTATTCAGCAGGGATGTAATTTTTTTCCCTCAGCCAGGCAATTACTTCATCCGCGCAATCATCTACCGTTCTTCCTGCGGAGAGGATTTCAATTTCAGCTTTTTCAGGCGCCTCATACGGTGAGTCAATGCCCGTGAAAAATTTGATTTCACCGGCCCTTGCCTTTTTATAAAGCCCTTTCGGGTCGCGTTGTTCGCATACTTCAAGCGGTGTATTGACAAACACTTCTATGAATTCTCCTTCCTGCATAATGTTGCGCGCCATTTCACGGTCGCTGCGAAAGGGAGAGATGAATGCTGTACCCACAATGATACCGGCATCCACGAATAATTTAGACACTTCGCCGATCCGGCGGATATTCTCTTTACGGTCATCATCGCTGAAAGTAAGCCCTTTGTTGAGTCCCATACGCACATTGTCACCATCGAGGATGTAGGTATGCAAACCCATATCAAACATCTTCTCTTCAACTTTATTGGCAATGGTAGATTTGCCGGAACCGGATAGCCCTGTGTACCACAGGATACAGGATTTGTGACCTTTAAGTGCCTGCCGGTTTTCTTTGGTAATCGTGTGGCCGTGGGGAATGATGTACTTTACTTCTGCCATGGTTGTCTGGTTGATTTAATGAAGGGTTAAAAAATGAAGGCGCAAAGATAGTAAAACGGGTTGGAATACGGTAGGAAAACTTATAAGTTTCATATTAACGGAAGGGCCTATTTAAGGCTGTCCTCGTTTCAATGATCCTCCGGATGATCTGTCACCCGGATCTTACGGGCCTGCCCTGGAACAGGTTGCCGGCGGATAGCCGTTAGGATGTGAGAATAGGGCAAATATTAGGATTCGGTTGTATATGGTTGCATGATTTTCTAAGTACCTGATGCATGTAACGGAAAATAGTTATCTGGCAGCCGCTAATAAAGTTCGCTTTGTAAGTAGTTGATTACCATCACTGTATCTAAAAAAACAGGCAGGCGCGGGGTTGCGCAACATGCGGCCATCGCCTTGGAAAAATAATAATCTACTAAAAAGATAGTACTACTAATATTGTAGAATATATAGATTAGCGCCCTGTTTCATTCAAAACTTCTAAACCTGCTTATGGAAATTGCAATTGTACTCTCACTCCTTCTGATTGCTGTCATTCTGTTTTCGCTCGAGAAAATCTCCGTTGACATCGTCACCTGTATCTTGCTCGTCGTCCTGGTGCTGTCCGGCATCCTCACTACCAAGGAAGCCTTTGCCGGATTCAGCAGCGATTTCATGCTCATCCTGGCTGCCATCTTTGTCATAACCACGGCTATCCAGGAAAACGGGGTATTGGATGCCGCTGCCAATTATATGCTTAAAATGGCAAAGTCGAACCCCAACCGGATTCTATTGTACCTCATTACGCTGACAGGCGGAATTTCAGCGTTTATGAATAACACCACTGCTACTGCTTTGATGATTAACCCGGTTATCAGCATCTCCCGCAAATCAGGGTTCAGTCCCTCCAAATTTCTCATGCCAGTTGCTTTTGCCTCTATTATTGGCGGTACCTGTACCTTAATCGGTACTTCCACCAATGTGGCGGTAAGCGCTTTCCTGAAGAATCTTGATATGGAGCCGATCAGTATGTTTGAATTCAGCGGTATCGGGGTTATTCTGCTGGTCGTGACCATATTGTATATGATCACTATCGGACGGCATTTGCTGCCCAGCAGTCAGTTGCAGGACCTGCAGGAGGATTATCAATTGCGAGATTACCTGAGTGAGTTGGTGATCATGAAAGACTCACCGTTGGTTGGCCAACCGGTGAGTAAATCAACACTGGCGCAATCCGGATTTACCGTGCTGGGTATTGTGAGGGGGAAGGAAAAATTTCATCCGGGCAATTTTGCCACACTTGAAAAGGGGGATGTTTTGCTGGTAGAAGGCAAAGCGGAAAACCTGATTAAAATTAAGAATACCATCGGTTTGGAATTGCTTCCTGATGCGCGAGACTTTTATCAGAAAGGCAGTGACCTCAGACTGCTGGAAGTGCTTATTCCGCCACGTTCAGAATTTGTCGGAGCACAAATCAGGGAAACCGGCATGCGCCAGAAGTATGGGATAGTGCCAATCGCCATTCACCGTGCAGGGGAAAACCTCTTTGAACAGATCGAAGATATTAAGTTAGAAATAGGTGATCTGCTGCTGGTTCAGGGTTCAGGTCAGCGGATGAATGGATTCGCCGGCGACCACAACCTGATTACACTGGTGGAGCATAAAACCAATGTAAAAAAGCAGCGTCGTGGATTTTTGACGCTTGGTTTTTTCCTCGCTGCTATTATTGTCGGTTCTTTTGAGTTGATGCCGTTATCTATTGCTTTTTTGATCGCTGCAATTCTCACCATACTGTTCAAGGGAATCAACCTTCAAAAGGCTTATGAGAACATCGACTGGCGACTTCTCATCCTCATTGCCGGTATGAGTGCATTTGGCACGGCTATGACAAAAACCGGCGCTGACAAATTTCTCGCAGAAGGCATAGTGAGTATTTTTGATAATCTCGGCACCTTGGGCATTTTAGGTGGATTTATGGTACTAACCGTCGTGCTGACACAGCCCATGTCGAATGCTGCTGCGGCGCTTGTCGTGTTACCTGTGGCGCTGGAAACAGCACATGCATTGGGTGCCAATCCGAGAACGTTTGCCATCACAGTGATGCTTGCCGCGTCCATTTCGCTCATTACTCCTTTTGAGCCTTCTTGCATCCTGGTGTATGGACCTGGCAAATACAAATTCGCTGACTTTATTAAGGTGGGAGGGATCTTAACAGTTATTCTGATGGCCATCTTGCTGGTATTGATACCGGTCTTCTGGCCACTTGAAGCATAGCTTTCAAACGTATGTTTTTTCAACCCGGGTTTTTCTAAAGAAAAATCCGGGTTCAATAGAGGAAAATGCTTGAAAAAATATCATATTGCCCCAGACAAATTCGAAACCGGCATCACCGGAATTACCAAGCGTGTTATAGATTATTCATCGCAATATTAGCGCATCAACAAATCCAGCGTCAGCCATGACATGAGCCCGGTAGAAATTTCCAGCGCATCTTCATCTATCGAAAATGTAGGTGTATGAACCGGTGAAATGATATTCTTTGCTGCATTACCGGTACCAATTCTATAGAAGCAGGCAGGTACCTGTTGAGCATAAAAAGCAAAGTCTTCGGAAGCCATCCAGGTTGGCAGTTCGACAGCATTTTCTTCACCGATGTAGTTTCGCGCTGCATCGGTGGCTAAAGCAGTAAGGTTTTCATCGTTGATAAGGCAGGGATAGCCGATGCGGATTTCCACCTCGGCGCAATTACCTGAGCCGGCTGAAAAATTATTTACCGTTGTTCTGATCCGCTCATGGGCTTCCTGCCGCCAGCGTTCATCCATTGTTCTGAACGTACCTTCTATCTTCACTTCATCAGGAATTACATTGGTGGCACCGGCTCCGGTGATCCGGCCAAAGGCGAGCACCGTAGGAATGGCCGACCTGGCAAATTCCTGTGCAAGATCCGCCAGGAGTACCAGGAGTTTAGCGGAGAGGTATAACGGGTTAATCACACCGGCAGGCACTGCGGCATGACCGCCTTTTCCTTTTACGGTAATGTACAGTTCATCACCGGAAGCCATATATTTTCCCGGGCAAAATCCAGCTTTCCCGACAGGCAACTGTGTGAACACATGCTGCGCAAGAATGAAATCAGGTGCCGGGTTTTGCAGGGCGCCATCCCTGATCATGAGCGAGGCACCTCCGGGCAGTTTCTCTTCTCCCGGCTGAAAAATGAGTTTGACGGTGCCTTCCCATTTATCGGACAATTGTGAAAGTATTCTTGCCGTGCCCAGTAATGAGGCAGTATGTACGTCGTGACCGCAGGCATGCATCACGCCTTCATTTTGAGACCTGTAATCCACTTCATTTTTTTCGTTGATCGGCAAGGCATCCATATCCGCACGCAGTGCGATCACCCGCTTGCCTGGATTTGTGCCTTTGATCAAGGCCACGATGCCTGTTCCCGCGAGTCCGGTAGTATGTTCAATTTTCCATGCAGCAAGCCTGGAAGAGATGTAGGCTGCGGTCTCTTTTTCCTGGAAAGAAAGTTCAGGATGTGCATGCAGGTGACGGCGAATGTCAATCACCTCCTGCTTCATGCCTTTTGCCAGTTGTTTTATGGTTTCAATGCTGATCATAAAATGGGAAAGTCGGGAATAAATTTGAAGATTTAACCCGGATTTTTCCATTGAAAAATCCGGGTTGAAGTATAGAATTGTGAAGGAGGATGTTGCTTGCGTTGAAAAAATGTGAGGTGCATCAATCGTGAACCGGTACTCTTCACCATGAAATTCCTTTCAGCAGAATTTTATCAGGAACAACAAATGCAGTTGGAAAGCTGCTTTTGATTTCTTCCAGAAACTTGTTGGCCTCTTCGCGTTTTTCAAAATCACCGATGCGTAACTTGAATTGTGGTTGCTGATAGGTTACGTAGCAATTCACTTCCGGATATTGTTGTGAAAAAGTTGCCTTCATATCCATCACCGACGCACGGTTGCTGCTGGAAGACAGCTGAAGGCGAAAACCATTTACGGCACGCTTCTCCGTTGCAAAATACTGATACAGTTTCAGCACTTTCTGAACACCTGAATCTTCCACCAGTATAATATTGCCCGTTTGAGCGCGGATCATCACGGGAAGTAACAACAGGAGTGAAAAAAGCAATGTTTTCATGCAAGACGGGTTGCTGAAGCTACTCTTTTGCCGCCACGCCTGCAGTTGCGGGCAGGAAAAAACAACATGTTATAAAGCGAAGGATGACTCATTTATTTCCCATAGCGTGTACTTAGTAAAGAAACAAATTATCCGGAAAAGATGAAGTTTTGATTTTGATCAGGAGACCGGCAGCTTCAGCAGGAAATCATCTATTGAAACATCCCACGTTGATGCGAAGCGGTATTATTAATCAAATGAGCACTACATGCTTACAGTAACAGGCAGCCTAAATTACAGGAATGCTGAAGGTGCAATATCTACTGTCAGGCTTCCGCTTTCTCCATCATTTGCATGGCGGAAGAGGTGCCGATACGATCGGCGCCTGCCTCCAGCAGTTGCAGGAGTTGCGCCTTTGTCTTGATCCCGCCCGACGCTTTGATCTTCATTTTTTTTGGTAATAGCCTGCGCATGGTTTCAATCATCTCCACCGTAGCTCCCTGCCCGATGTAGCCGGTTGACGTTTTCACATAATCCACTTCCGCTTTAACGGCCAGTGCACAGGCGCGTTTGAGGTCGCTTTCCGACAGTAAGCCTGCTTCAATTATGAGTTTGACCACTTTGCCGCGCAGGTGAGCAAGCTGCGTGATACTCTGCAACTCCTTCAACACATCTTTGTCGTTGCCGGAATAAAATGCGCCGAGATTCATCACCACATCAAGCTCGTGAGCGCCATCCTCCATGGCACGTTTCGCTTCCTCTACTTTGATATATGCGCTGGCATAACCGAACGGGAAACCAATCACGGTAGCAATTTTCACCCGTTCATTTTCAAGAATCGCAAATGCATTGCGTACATAATAAGGAGGCACACACACCGATGCAAACTGATTTTCAATTGCTTCGCTGCAAAGCTGTTTGATCTGCTGCAGGGTGGTTTCGGGCTTTAATAAGGTGTGGTCTATTTTAGCTGCGATATCAATTCCTTCACGCTTCTTTTCCATGACAGTTCTTATATTTTTTTCCGCTTCCACAAGGACACGGATCGTTTCTACCTGTTTTTGCACCCACACGTATGGGTTCTAATTTTCTTGGCGGCTCATGGTTACCTTCTTCACCATTACCATTCACGTTACCGTTGTTGCTACCGGAAGGCGGTGCCACCGCATGCATCGCACCACGTCCTTCGCGCATTCTGCTGTAATCTGTTTTCTCCTGCACCCTTGCCTGGTTCACCTGTTGTACCGGCTGATTCGGCAGGCCTGCTTTGAAGAGGAAGGACACCACCTCGCGGTTGATTTCTCCCATCATTTTTTTAAACAGTTCGAAAGCTTCAAACTTATAAATCAGCAACGGATCCTTCTGTTCATACACAGCATTTTGAACCGACTGTTTCAGATCATCCAGCTGTCGCAGGTTTTCCTTCCAGGCATCATCAATAAAGGAAAGTGTGATAGCGCGTTCGAATGATTTTATCACTTCACGGCTGCCGGATTCATAGGCTTTTTTCAGGTTGGTAACGATCTGCATGCCACGGATGCCATCGGTAAAAGGTACCACGATGTTTTCAATGGTCTCCCCGCGATTGACATATACATCTTTGATCACCGGGCTGATGGTGTCAGCGAGATGCTGCATCTTCCGTTTATAAACTTCTGTTACTTCTTCATATAACTGTTGAGATAAATCAGCCGCTTTCCCGCCTTTGAATGCTTCTGCAGTAATCTGGGTATCGGTGGAAAGGAACCGAATCACATCAAACTTAAACGCTTCGAAATCACCTGCATCCTGGTGTTGCACAGTAAGTTCTTCACAAAGATCAAACACCATGTTATTGAGATCATACGAAAGGCGTTCTCCAAACAAGGCGTGCCGGCGTTTCTTATAGATTACCTCACGCTGCGCATTCATCACATCGTCATACTCGAGCAAGCGTTTGCGTATGCCAAAGTTGTTTTCCTCCACCTTTTTCTGTGCGCGTTCAATGGATTTGGTGATCATAGAATGCTGTATCACTTCCCCTTCCTTGTAGCCAAACCGATCCATGAAACCTGCAATGCGATCGCTGCCGAACAAACGCATCAGGTCATCTTCGAGGGAAACAAAAAACTGTGTTGTTCCGGGATCGCCCTGCCGTCCTGCACGACCGCGCAACTGCCGGTCAACACGGCGCGCTTCATGGCGTTCCGTTCCCACAATGGCCAGCCCACCCAACTCTTTTACGCCGGGCCCGAGTTTAATATCCGTGCCACGGCCTGCCATGTTGGTGGCGATCGTAACGGCACCGGTCAGGCCCGCTTCTGCCACAATCTCTGCTTCGCGCTGGTGCTGTTTCGCATTCAGCACATTGTGTTTAATGTTTTTGAACTTCAGCATGCGTGAAAGCAATTCGGAAACTTCCACATTGGTAGTGCCGACAAGCACGGGCCTGCCTGCTTTGCTGAGCTTTATTATCTCATCAATTACAGCATTGTACTTTTCCCGTTTGGTTTTATACACGAGGTCCTGATCATCTTTACGGATCATCTCCACGTTGGTGGGAATCACCACGACATCCAGTTTATAGATAGACCAGAATTCACCGGCTTCCGTTTCCGCTGTGCCGGTCATGCCACTCAATTTGTGATACATGCGGAAATAATTCTGGAGAGTTACGGTGGCAAATGTCTGTGTGGCTGCTTCCACCTTCACATTTTCTTTTGCTTCAATAGCCTGGTGCAATCCATCGGAGTATCGGCGGCCTTCCAGGATACGCCCGGTTTGTTCGTCCACGATCTTCACCTTGCCATCCATTACTACATACTCATTGTCCTTCTCGAAGAGTGTATAGGCTTTCAGCAATTGCTGCAGGGTGTGGATGCGCTCGCTCTTGATGGCGAAGTCCTGCATGAGCTGATCTTTCTTCAGTAATTTTTCTTCCTGTGATGCAGCAGATTTTTCTATATCGGCAATCAAAGCACCTACATCAGGAATCACAAAAAAGTTTTTGTCTTCCCCTGCTTCCGTCAACAATTCAATGCCTTTCTCGGTAAGATCAACCTGGTTGTTTTTTTCATCTATCGTGAAAAATAATTCCGCGTCTGCCTTGGGCATTTCTTTCTGGTTATCGGAAAGATGGTAGCTCTCCGATTTAAGCATGATGGCTTTGTTACCTTCTTCACTCAGGTACTTGATCAGGTTACCGTATTTAGGCAGGCCACGATGAGCCCGCAGCAAAGCAAGGCCACCCTCTGTCGGGCCGGTTTTTCCGGCTTCAATCAATTTTTTTGCATCATTCAAAAACTGATTGACCGATCGTTTTTGTGATTCCACCAGTTTGAGGATGCGTGGTTTCATTTGTTGAAACTGCTGGTCTTCGCCTTTAGGAATCGGGCCGGAAATGATCAATGGAGTTCGTGCGTCGTCAATCAATACAGAATCCACCTCATCCACCATCGCATAGTGCAGCTTGCGTTGCACCAGTTCTTCTTTTGAACGCGACATGTTATCGCGCAGGTAATCGAAACCAAATTCATTATTTGTGCCGTAGGTGACATCGCAATTATAGGCTGCGCGGCGTTCCTCAGAGTGGGGAGGATAATTGTCGATACAGTCAACGGTTATCCCCAGAAACTGGAAGAGCGGTCCATTCCATTCACAGTCGCGGCGGGAGAGGTAATCATTGACCGTCACCAGGTGAACACCCAATCCGCTTAGTGCATTGAGATAGGTAGGCAAGGTAGACACCAGGGTTTTTCCTTCGCCGGTGGCCATCTCCGATATTTTCCCCTGGTGCAGCACGATACCACCGATGAGCTGTACATCGTAATGCACCATTTTCCAGGTTACCGGCAAGCCGCGTACGAGCCAGGTATTGCTGTATATCGCCTTATCATCGGCAATGGTAATAAAATCTTTTTTCGCTGCGAGTTCACGGTCGAGATCCGTGGCGGTTACGGTGAGGGTAGTATTTTCAGTAAAGCGCCGTGCCGTCTCTTTCATCACGGCAAATGCTTCAGGAAGAATTTCATTGAGCACATCTTCAAGTTGCTGATCACGGTCTTTTTCCAGTCCGTCGATCTGCTTGTAGAGTTCCTCTTTCTCATCGAAGGAAACCTCCTCTGTCTCGGCTTTTTCTTTCAGCGCAGTGATTTCGCTGTCGATGTTGGTAATATGTGAACGGATACGTTCTTTGAAGCCGGTGGTCTTGTTGCGTAATTCATCATGGGAAAGAGACTCGAGTTTTGCAAACTCTTCCCTGATACGGTCAACAACCGGTTCAATAGCGCGGACATCTTTATCCGATTTATTGCCACCGAGTAATTTAGTAATGAAGCCAAACATGATAATTCAAAATTTAATGTCAACCCCGGCACGCCTGAGTATCTGTTGTATGACTTGCGAAGTATTGGTTTCAGAAGTTCAATGAAACTGAAACGAATTATTTTGCAGGAATCACGAAAGAATCAGCAAGCGATAAAAAAGGAGGACAAAGTTAATTTAAAAAATCCGACGGAGCGGAATGAAAAATGAAGTTATCCTTTGACAAAATATATTCCGATCGGTTGAATTAGACAAGTTGGCAGGCAGGATCGGCCTGAATTTATTTTAGTTTCTCATTCTCGTGGTGGCGTGTTGCATCACGGGCGTTTTTTTTAATCATGTTTTTCTGAAAAGCTTCGGTGAGATTTATGCCTGTCTGATTGGCAATGCAGATCAAAACAAACAGGACATCGGAGAGTTCATCTGCCAGGTTTTTTTCCTTATCGGAAGGTTTAAATGATTGTTCACCATATTGTCTTGCCATGATGCGGGCCACTTCTCCAACCTCCTCGGTAAGCATGGCCATATTGGTGAGTTCATTAAAGTAACGAACTCCGGTTTCACTGATCCACTGATCAACCTGTTGCTGGGCTTCGGAGATGAGCATTGCGATAATTTTTTTAGCGTGAAAGTCAGTTGATTTTTTGAATGGGTTCTTCTACGGCAGAATTAGCTTGACCGGTTGGAAAAGATGTATTGGGATATTCAGGGGGCATTGATGAAAATGTCTTTTCCTGAAAGGCTTAATCATAATAATTTGTTTATAGTCCGGAATCTTCATTAGAAAAATATTGCCGCTCCGGGAGTTTATCCAATGCTGTTTTTAGCTGCAAAATGCGGAGTAATCCTGCAAATTACCTGTTAGGCTTTTTTAGAGGTGAAACTGTTTTGCAAAACCTTATCAATTCCGCCTCCTGGTTAGCTCCATGTTGTTTTAAAATGAAAAATGAATATCAAAAATGCATGCGCCACATCATTTGCCGCCATGAAAAACAGGTGGCGTAACCACTTCTTTTTCTACGGGAACTTGCTATTGAATAATCAGCTTGCCGGTTGTTATCAGCAGTTGTTGTTCATCGGATAACCTGAAATAATAGATCCCTTCCGGCAAGGTGTTACGGAATATCCTGATGGAACTGCCATACAAATGATCCATCGTCCGTACAACTTTCCCCTGTATATCCTGTATCACAAGTGAACAATTATGCAACTGGTAATTATGAACGAGACTTAGTGTGGTGAATGTTTCAAATGGATTCGGAGAAATGATGGCATTGTGAGGTATTGCAGGCAGGGCTGCACTCACAGAGATCACGGCAAAAGTATCCGATGATGTAGTACAGCCAGGAGGATAGGTGACCGACACGCTATAGGTTCCATTCTGTGTTGGTGTGTATGTTTGCCCTGTTGCACCGGCGATAACTGAACCATAATAGTACCATTGGTTTCCTGCCGGTTCACTTGAAATAAGGTTATTATCGACAAAGGTGATGACCGGTACGGGAGGATTCGCTACTACGGTAACGGCCAGGCTGGTATCCTGTGTGGTGCACGCACCCACTGATGTAACGGAAATAACATCAGACAAGCTGCCAAACATAATGGTGATGGCAGTATCGCCTGACGTTGAAACAATAGTGGCATCGGCAGGGATGATCCAGCTATGGCTCGTCCCTGCCACTGCACCAATGCTATAGGTGGCGGTATCGCCGGCACAAATAATGGCCGGGCCGGAAATGCCCTGTATAGGATCGTCGGTTACTACCATAACAGCCAGCATAGTATCCTGGGTGGTGCAGGAATTTATTGCATCTACCTTTATGCCGTCACTTGAATTTCCAAACTGTACCGTGATGGAAGTATCACCTTGTGATGAAATGACCTGTGCATCGGATGGAATAGTCCAGACATAATTAACATCTTGTGCAGACCCAATAGAGTACGTAGCGGTATCTCCCGAGCAGACAATGGTATCGCCTATGATGGATAGTATGGGTGGAAAAGACTGCACAACGACTTCCAGGCTGGTATCCTGCGCTGCGCAGGCGCTTTCTGCAATGACCGTAATGACGCCGGACGTACTACCGAACTGCAGGGTAATCACGGTATCACCGGAGGAAGAAATCACGTTTGCATCATCCGGAAAAACCCATGAATAATGCAGCCCTTCCACTGCTGCAATGGTATAGGTAGCAGTATCACCGCTGCATACGAGCTGATCTCCGTCTATTCCCGGTAATGCTGCCAGGGAAACAACATTCACAGCCAGCATGGTATCCTGTAAGGCACAGGCACTGCCGGCAATCACCAGTATGCCATCAGATAAGGTTCCGAATTTAACCGTAATGGAAGTATCACCCTGTGAAGCAACAATTATTGCATCGAACGGAATGGTCCATGAATAGTCGACTCCTTCAACGGAACTGATAGTGTAGGTGGCAGTGTCGCCACTGCATACGGTGGTGCTTCCGATAATAGGATTTATCGGAGGAGCGCCGGGATGAACATTGACATAAAGGGAAGAGCTGACGGTTTCACAGGCAGACGAGGCGGAAAAGGTTACATAACCTGAAGAATCGCCAAAGATGACAGCAATGAGGGTATCACCGATATTTTGAATCATAGTACATCCCTCAGGAAGCTGCCATGAATAGGAATCGGCCCCTGTAACGGAAGACACAATAAACTCTGCGGAATCTCCGCTGCAAAGGGAGGTAACGCCAATTACATCTTCAGGGTCCTGAAGAGACGGTGTTACATTAACGAAGAGCGATGCGACGGCGGCGTCACAATTATTTTTTCCCGCAGCAATGCCTATGGAGCCTGAAGTGGCACCAAAAACCACCACCAGCATAGTATCTCCCTGCCCTGACAGTATGGTTGCATCCGCAGGAACCGACCAGGTGTAGCTGATGGCATCGGGAACCGGAGCGATAGAATAAGTGGCAGGTTGCCCTTCGCAGGCCGTGGAAGGTCCCATGAGCGTATCAATCTGCAGGTATTGACCTACGATATTTACAGGCAATATGGCAGAAACGGAATCACAATATCCATTAGCCGTTACACCTATGTTTCCTGCAGTGGAATCAAACTGAATAACCACTAATGTATCGCCTGCTGAAAATACAATGGTGGCACCGGCTGGCAAGGTCCAGTCATATGATATTGCATCTGCTACGGCAGGAATCTGGTAAGCGGATAATCCGTTCAGACAAACTGCGGTATCGCCGGATATCTGGCTGATAGGTGGCAATGAAGTGTGCGCAAAGACCGGCAAGGATAATTGGATGGTGTCGCAATTGTCGGCGGCTTGCAAGGTCACCATACCAGCACTCGAACCCATGGCAACAATGATCATGGTATCATTTTGTGAAATGATCAATGCATCTGACGGGGCCGACCATTCATAACTCAAGGCATTCTGAATAGTTGATATCGAATAGATGACTGTGTCACCATAACAGAAATCCGACATGCCGGTAATGTTACCCGCCGCCTGCAATGGAGGAACTACGTTAACAGGTAACGAAGCAATCGATGTATCGCAGTCGGCACCGGCGGTTACCGTTACATTACCGGATGTGCTGCCGAAAGTTACTGCCACCAGCGTATCGCCCTGTGTGTAAACAATGGAGGCATCTGATGGCACTTGCCATTCATACGTGTTGGCACCGGCAACCGGTGCTACGGAATAGGTATTGGTTGCGCCAAAGCAAAGGTCAGTTGCGCCTGTTATTTCACCGAGCGGAATTAACGGCTCTGAGCAGGGAATATATTTAAAGATGGACCCCTGCGCCCCAACAGCGTATCCGGTATCGCTGTCGGTGAAAAAAACACCGTTCAAGCCCATGGTACTTACATTGCTTACCGACCAGGTGTTGCCGCCGTTTTTCGTTCTGATAACCGCACCGGCATCATCCACGAACCAGCCTGCGATGGGTGTAATAAAGGTGCCACGGCGGATGGAGTGGCCAGCTGCACCCGTGAACACTTCCTCCCAGGTTTCGCCGCCGTCCAGTGACCTGACAATGAATTCATGGCCGCCATTGGGTGTCGTTCCGCCTCCGGCAAAAATCGTATTGTTCTCGGTAACAGCCACAGCCGGTATTGCCTGCGAACTGGTGTAAACCGTCTGCCAGCTTGCGCCGCCGTCATGCGTCCTGAGGATGATACCGTTTGAGAAGCCGTTGCTGCCTGTTGCATAGCCGGTATCGTTGTTAAGAAACTCAATATCAAGCAAGTCTTGCGGAACACCGGCATTTAATGAATCCCAGCTCACACCTACATTACTGGTTTTCAAAAATACGCCAGCCTCACCCGCCACATATCCTACTTCTTTAGAGGGAAAGTCAATGGCCCGGAATCCAGCATCGGTGGCGACATCCACTGTTCCCCAGGTTTCGCCCGCATCGGTTGATTTCAACAGTGTGCCGTAAAGCCCACAGGCAAAGCCTTTCACATTGTTGTTAAAAGCAATATCGCGTAACGGATAAGCGGTACCGGATGATTTCATTACCCAGTGCGCGCCGCCGTCCGTTGTTTTCAGAATGGGTGCAAAGCCTGGCGGGAAAGCTTCCCCGACGGCAAAGCCGGTGGTTTCATTCAACACAAATACGCCCCGCAGGTTATTGTTGATGCCCGTACTTTGCGGCACCCACTGTGAGAAAACAGCGGTGGTGATGAAGGTAATCAGTATGGATAGGTATAATGTTTTCAAAAGCTCGCAGTTAGAGTGTTATCCGGTAATGTGTTTTATAAATGGTATACGCTTAACGTTTTTGATGCATTATGCTGCAGTACAGGCATACAGGACAGTAATACATTTCGTACTCAAATTTTTAAGCGGATGGCAAATATACGCGCTCCATTCCGGAACTAAAAAAACAAGGTGAAGAAGTGGGCATCCTGATCTCCTCCGCTTTTTTTCACAGAAATGCAGCGACGGCATTGTTTTGCAGCCGCCTGCAGAACGGAATTTTTTAGCATTGAAGTTCCAATTAATCGCAATGCCTGGATTGAGCATTTCACTTTTACAGTAACACGAAACCCCTGCTTGCCTGCAGATGTTATCAGTGGCTGCCATGCTTTTTATCGGATAGTTTTAAATAATCGCATCCTCTGCTCTCTGCCAGGCTTTCTAAACTTTCAAAATAATTCAGACCTGCAAGACCAGTCCCGTGTGGTGCAACCGTTGTTTCCGTAATCAAATACCCATTGTCGAGTAAAAGAAGTCCCTTGTTACCATCGTCAGCATACCAAATAAAATCGACTACTTTTTTATTTTTAAGATGCTTCAACTTGTTTTCCCGATAGTCAACCTTATATCGTTCAATGTCCTTGATTAAGATGTTTTGTCCTGATAATAAACTACGCAACCGGTTAAAAATGTTCCGCTTTCTTCCATGGTAGCTTTCGCCGGTATCTTTGGCTTTACTATTGCCTTTGCTGACAGGATACACAGGTAAGTCTGATAAGTCAGCGAAAAGGCTATCCGCCTCATTATTTAACTCCTTCACCCAAATCTCATCACTTTGTCCAAAGGGAATGTCAATGATATACTTGTAGTCAAGTTCTATAAAACACTCACCAGTGTCCAAGCCACCAACCTCCATTGATACCCATGCATAAATGTTTGTAAGTGTCTTTCCTATTATTTCTTCTGTTCGCATTTGTCAAATTATCAGTTGTGAATCACAGGGGTGGGTTATGGTTACCACAAACATTCACTTTCTGCTGACAGTATTGGCCAAGGGGTTTTACTGTAAGCTACCTACCGTATTCCATTGTTTGGTTAACCATGAGGCAGATGCATTGATTATGGTTGTATTATTATTTGCAAAATTCAACTTTCTGTATATTCATCCAATAATTTTTAATGGTGAAATGAAACCCGGAAAAAGGAAAATACTAAAATGGACAGGAATTATAGTTGGTTCCTTCCTCTTGATGGCAGTTGCTTTAGGCCTGTATGTAAATTCAATAATTCCAAAGTTCAACGGCGTTCCTGTGGTACTTCAAAAGGAGCTCTTTGAAAAACCAGCACAGCCATTTCCCATGGAGGGCAGGTTTATTTTCAAAAGCGCGGTCGAACTTTCATTCATGATTAAAAACCGGCAGGCAACATCGGTGGAAGTGGTAACCGAATTCATCAACAATATTAAAAACAACAATTACCGATACAACGCGCTTATTTTCCTGCGCGAGCAGGAAGCGTTGCAAGATGCAAAGACCGCTGATGACGCTATTGCAGAAGGAGATACCGTGGGTAAGCCGCTGCTGGGTGTACCGGTTACCATTAAAGAAATGTTTTGGGTGAAGGGTTCACCGTCTACCCTGAATTCGAAATTATACGGCTTCATTGCGCCAAGAAACGCTTTGGTGGTTGAGGAACTGAAAAGGGCCGGCGCAATCATACTCGGAACAACCAATGTACCATTCATGCTTGGCGATTATCAGACACAGGGCGAATTGTATCCTACAGCGAACAATCCGTTTGATACCACGCGGACGCCAGGAGGAAGCACGGGCGGAGGGGCGGCGGCAGTGGCAGCCGGATTTTCTGCCATCGAACTGGGCAGCGACTTGGGAGGAAGCATCAGGGTACCCGCCGTATTCTGCGGTTTGTGGTCGTTGAAACCGACATACGCCACCGTAAATATTACAGACGGTACAAGTCCTGACTCCACATTTTTGTTTACCCGGATGGCTATGGTATCACCAGGGCCATTAGCAAAAACACCGGGGGATTTAGAACGCATGTGGCAGGTGCTGCTGAAAACACCTATTGATAAAAAATTTCAACAACCTGTAACATGGAAACCGGCATCAACTAAAGGTCTTCCTGAATATAAGATCGCCTGGACGGATGAATGGAATACATCCAACGGAAGTGTAAAAATCAGTGATGAGGTTAAGCAGAAGCTTGCCATGCTTATTGATTCGCTAAAACAGCACCATGTAGCAACTGATAAGAAAGCACCAGACATTTTCAGCGAGCTGGATAAAATGTTTATGCGTACATATGGGTATCAGTTTGGTGAAAATCAACCTTGGCTTTTGCGAAAGTTCATTGAAATGGATTTTAAGAAAACGGATGACGGCAGCGGAAGTTTTCAGGAATTTCACGATGCCATACTGGATGCAAGTGATGAAGGGTGGAAAAAAACACAGGAAGCAAGGAATGTATTGATTGACAAATGGGAAAGCTTTTTTAACGAGTATGATTTTTTTATATGTCCTGTCACTTATGATGCAGCGTTTAAAAAGCAGGAATCATGGAAACCGATAAGAGCTGATGACGGAAACACCGTTCCATACACCAGGTATTTTCCTTATGCGTATATCATCAATGCAACCGGACACCCGGCACTCAGCATTCCGCTTGGTTTAAACAGTAAAGGCCTGCCTATTGGTGTACAAATAGTAGGGAGGAATTTTTCAGAGAATGAACTCCTGCATTTTGCAAAATTGCTTGAGCCTTTAGTACCTTCATTTCATTCACCAGACTAATTTCAACCTGCATGAAATTAAAACATGAAAGACAGGCACTTCATCTGGCATGGACAATAGCTACTGCCTTTTTTCTGTCCAACCTTACATTTGCCGTCAGCATGTTTTTTATGCCAGCCCTGGGAGAAGATGGTAAGCCAGTGATGCATCCCTTTGCCGCAACATTGGGAGAAGTTCAAACTGCCATGCTGATTTTAGGATGCGTGGCGATGGGCATAAAACTCTCTGAAGACAAGAAAACACTGCCCTCTATCGGATTTACAATGATGTCTATTGCTCAAGGGATCATTTTTATCATTTACACAATTTCTTTAACCTCCCATGATGATCTTGAAGAAGTTTACAGGGTATATACAAGCAGCATGTATCTGCTGGTTCCTTCTATGATACTCATTGCATTTACAGCGACTTTCGAAATGGCTGAATATGCTAGGCGTTATTGCCTGGTGTGCCAATGATTGTTGAAAATATTAGTTGCAGTTGCAGGCAGGTTATCATTATGGATGATGAACTTAGATGGGATTGCTCAAATGTTATTGGCCATCACTGCTTTTTTCTGGGGTTTGCTGACAATCCGTAATGCAAGGAGAGAACTTAAATCTAGTAGTTTCATTTCGAATTAATCCGGATTTTTCCACTGAAAAATCCGGGGTGAAGTATCCGGAATAAAAAAGAGGTTACTCCTGCCGGAATAACCTCTCTCCACTGCGGAGATTATCGATTAGTGCGACTGCTGATCACTATCCAATACGGCATGGACGGGCTGCGCGACATGGCTCCCTTTTTTGCTATGCCTTCCGATATTCAATTTGGAGAAAATCCATGACTTGAAACGCTCATTGAGCAGGTACATTACCGGTACCACCAGCAAGGTGATAAAGGTAGCATAGCTTAATCCGAATACGATCGTCCAGGCAAGTGGTCCCCAGAATACTACGTTTTCGCCCCCCAGCCATATATCCGGTTTGAATTCGGTTAAAAGCCCGTAGAAATTGATGTTTAATCCAATGGCAAGAGGGATCATACCCAGAATAGTGGCAGTAGCAGTTAGCACTACTGGCGTCATCCGGATTTTCGCTGCCTCTACCACCGCTTCTTTCAATTCTACTCCCTGTTCAATAAGCAGATCTGTAAATTCAACGAGCAGAATCCCGTTTCGGACCACGATTCCCAGCAGCGCCACCACACCCACACCCGTCATTACGGCGGAGAAGTTCATGCCTGTGATTCCATAGCCGAGTAGTACGCCAATTATGCTGAAGAACACTTCTGCAAAAATGATAACCGGTTTGGATACCGAGTTAAACTGTGCTACCAGAATGATGACGATGAGGAACAGAGAAATGATCCAAGCAATTCCCATAAAATTGATGGTTTCTTCCATATCCTGGCTGGCGCCCGTGTAACCAATGGCAACATCATCCGGCAGCTGATAGCTTTCCAGTGCCGCCGTCACTTTTGCCATGATTACAGGCTGCTGGCTTTCATATCCAGACAATAAATTTGAACCCAGCGTCACTACGCGTTTCTGATCAATGCGTTTGATGCCTGAATAGGTGGTTGAATAACTGATAGTAGCAAAAGCACTCAGCGGAACCTGCCGAACCTGTCCGTTGGTCTGATCAATAAATGTAATAATCAGGTCTTTGAGCTGATCAATGTTCTTGCGTTGAGACTCGTCATAACGAATCACTATCGGGAAGTCATCGTTCCCTTCCTTGTATTTACTCGCTTCCCATCCATATATCGCATTGCGTATTTCAAAACCTACGGTTTGTGTAGAGATACCTTCTCTGTTCATTCTTTCCCTGTCAAGGTCAATGGTAATCTCCGGCTTATTGGCCTGCAGATCGGTTTTTAATTCTTCGATGCCGGGAATGTTTAAAGAATCGAGGTAACGTTTAATGCCGTTGGTAGTGGCGAGCAACTGTGCAAAGTCACTTCCTGAAATTTCGATATTGATCGGTTTGCCTTGTGGCGGTCCGTTTTGCTCTGCTCCAACAGTAATCTGAGCACCGGGAATTCCTTTCAATGCTTCGCGGAATTTCTCTGCATAGATTTCTGATTTGCGGTTTCTGCGTTCGGCGGGTTCAATAAAAGCCACTGAAACCTTTCCTTTATTAGTACTCACACTCTGATCAAACGGATCTTCGCTCGCACCAATTGAAACATTGGAGATCACTGACTTTACAATGGGATTTTTCTCACCCAATACCTTATAGATTTTCTTTTCGACCAGTTTTGTTACCGAATCGGTCGTTGCCTGATCAGTGCCAGCCGGCATTACGATGTAGGCATACAGAAAGTTAGGGTCACCGGTTGGGAATTGTTCCAGTCCGGGTTTGCTGATAAAAAGCAAGGCGATGGCAAGCAGGAGCGTGGAAAAGATAGAAGTGAACAAGATAATCGGATGTTTCAATGTCCAGCGAAGGAAATTTGCATAACGCGCCTGAAAGGCTGGCCATCCTCTTTTCTGAAAAGCGCGCACCCAATGCACCAGCACCAATTGATACAACCAGTACACCATTACAAGGGCGATCAATAGATTCCCCAATAATTTGCTGCCGCCAAATGCAATCAATAATCCAATCAACACAATGATGGCCGACCAAAGAATTTGTCTTTTCCGGTCGGGACGCACGCCTTCTTTCTGTGGCCGCATAAAGGCAGATGCGAAAACCGGGTTAATCAGGTAGGCCACCAGCAATGATGCGGTGAGTGTAAGGATGAGTGTAACCGGAAGCGAGTGCATGAAAGAGCCGATAACACCCGGCCAGAACAACAAGGGAAAGAAAGGTGCCAGGGTAGTCATTGTACCTGACAGTACAGGTGCAAACACTTCGCCGGCGGCATTCTTGGCGGCTAATTTTATAGGCACCTTGCCATTGCCAAATATGCGGTGTGTATTTTCAATCACTACTATCGCGTCATCCACCACAATACCAAGTCCTAAGAGGAAACCAAAAAGAACGATCACATTCATGGTCATGCCCATTGCACTCAGCACGAGGAAGGCGATGAACATGGAAAGTGGAACAGACAATCCTACAAACATGGCATCGGTGGCGCCCATAAAAAACATCAGCACGAGCGTTACCAGGATGAATCCGATGATGATGGTATTGATGAGGTCGGCTACCTGTGTACGGGTGGTGGTGGAAGTATCGCCGGTGATGGTTAATCCTATATCAGTGGGGATGTCTTTGCCCTTGATCTGATCCACCAGTTCATGAATATGATCGGAAGCTTCAATCAGGTTGGCACCGCTTTTCTTGATGATGTTTAAGGTGATTACATTTTTATTGTCAAGGCGCGCAAAACTTTCCTGTTCCTTAAAGCTGTCTTTGATTTCGGCGATGCTTTTCAGGTAGATGGGTTGGTTCTTCTTGTTGTTGATGGTGAGGTTTTGGATCTGTGCCACGGTTTCAAATTCTCCGCTCACACTGATACTTCTGCGTACATCACCGAGTTTGATGGTACCTCCTGAAACGATCCGGTTTTCGCTGCTGATGGCTGAATAAATATCGAACATGGAAAGTTGGGCGGCCTGCATCTTGTACATGTCAACATTGATCTGAATTTCCCTTTCCGGAGCGCCAATGATATCCACCCTGTTGATCTCAGGAAAGGTTTCAATCTTATCCTGCAGCAGTTCCGCATATTTTTTCAGTGTGGCCAGGTCATAGTCGCCGCTCACATTCACCTGCATTATCGGAATTTGTGAGAATTCCACTTTAGCGACATTAGGTCCCCAGGTGGGATCAAGATCATTCGGCAGGTTGTTTTTCGCTTTATCCACCGCGTCTTTGATTTTCTGATTGGCATCTCCGAGGTCCGTCCCAGATACGAATTCAACCTGTATCGAGGAGAAATCCTGCACGGAGTTGCTGGTGATCTTATTCACGCCATTGATAGCGCCAATTTCCTTTTCCAGCGGTTTGGTAATCAGGTTTTCTATGTCAGTTGGCGCCGAACCGGGATAGATAGTGGAGACATAGATCGTTGGCATTGTAACATCGGGAAACAGTTCCTTCGGCAGTTCTTTGTATGCCCTGATACCCATAAAAGTGAGGATCAGTACGATAATGAATATCGTAGTGCGGTTATCAATTGCCCAACTACTGGGTTTAAATTCCTTTATATTGTCTTTCATCGTTAATCCGTTAAAAGGATGCTTAAATTAGTTGTATGCGACACAATGCTGGCTGTGGGAAGCTTTATTAATACTGGATCACCTGTCCGGTAACAATGTCCTGGTATCCCGTGGTAATAACTTTATCACCCGCCTTTATACCTTCCAGGATTTCCGCCTGGCCATTATAGATATTGCCGACTTTAACAGATTGGCGTTTCGCAGTTTTGCGGCCGTTTTCATCAGCAGCGACATACACAAAATCACTTTCTTTTGATTTCTGAATAAGATTAACCGGTACGATATAGGCTTCCGGTTTTTCATAATCCAGAATTTTCATGAGTGCAATCATGTTTGGCCGGAAGGTATCCTTTCCTGTAAGTTTTGATTCCACCGTAAATGTCCGTGATTGAGAATTGATCACTTTAGAAGCGTAACTAACCTTTGAATCAATTTCCACTTTCAGATCGGGGAATACGATTTTAACTTTGTCACCTTCATGAATCTGCGATGAGTAAGATTCAGAGACTTCACCCTTCACTTTCAGGTTACTAAAATTCACGACCCTGATGCCTGCATAACCCGGTGATGCCACCTGCCCGATCTTGATATCCACATTATCAACCACGCCGTTAATAGGAGAAATCAGTTTGGTTAACTGGTACTGCTCCTTCATGGCATTCATTTGTTTGTCGAGCGACTCCATTTGGTTTTTCGCTGTCAGGTATTGTACTTCCGTGCCGATATTCTGCTCCCACAGTGATTTTTGTTTTTCATACAGAATGGTAGCCAGGTCCAGGTTTTTCTGAAGGGCATCGATTTGCGCGGTAATAGTGGCCGCATCCAGTGCGGCGAGCACTTGTCCTTTTTTGACCTGTTGGCCGACTACCACATTAACGCTTTGAATAGTGCCCGGCACCTGCGGAGTGACATTCACGTTATCTTCCGCATCCACTTTTCCCTGAATCTCGATATAGTGCATGAAAGGTTGTTTGGCAGCTTCTGTCACCGCTACCAGTATAGCTTTTTCCAACGGCTGTGCACCTTCTTCCTTCCGAATTTCTGCTTCCAGCTCTTTGATTTGTTTTTCTATTGCCTGGTGTTCATTCTTCAGGCTTTCCAGTTTCGCTTTTTTATCACCGGCTCCCGATGAATTGCAGGCTGTAATGGTGAAGGCAATGGCCAGTAGTATTAAAAGGTTTTTCATAATGATGGAAATATTTTAAAATGAATGTTGTGATGGTTATCGGTTATATAGAGCAGGAATTATTTTACGTAGTTGGTTACCAGTGTACCCAAAGCTTTTTCCAGTTCAATTCTTGCTGTCCAGGCATCGTATAAAGCACTCAGGTAGCTTGCCTGTGCATCTTTAAAAGATGTTTCAGCGTCCGTCACCTCCAGGCTGCTGCCCACACCCAATTCGAATTTTTTGCGGGAGATGGTTACAATTTCACTGGCCAGATCCTGGTTGCTTCTTTGCACATTCAATGCTGCAATGGCATTCTCCAGGTTTGATTTTGATGTATTGACTTCCAGCTGCATTACATTTTCAAAGTTGTTGATGTTGTTTTCTCTTTTCATCATTTCCAGTTTGCCCTGCTGAATCTGTCTTGCTTTCTGCAACCCATCGAAAATGGGGAGGCTGAAGGTGAATCCGACGTAGGCGGTATTGTACCATTTGCTGGAAGGAAGCAGGTCAAACTGATTTACCTGCGCCTGGAAACTATAACCGCCAACAGCATACAAACTCGGGAGGTAGCCCACCTTGTATCGTTTCATATTCATCTCTGCCAGTGAATAGGATGTCTGCAGTATCTGATATTCAACACGGTTATTGATATTGGCTCCTGCTGTGTTTTGCAGTATTGATTCAAAATCCGCTTCATACAATGAATCGGAGAGCAACAATGGTTGATTCACATCCATGCCCATCTGAAATTTCAGAAGGTTAAGGCTTAGCATGCTGAACTTGGCAACTTTGTCCTTGTCGGTCAGCAGGTTATTGTACCCAACCGTTATGCGGTCCACATCCACTTTTTCAACAAATCCGTTTTGGTAAAGTGCTTTCGTATTGTCGAGCGTTTTTTTAAGGCTGATGACATTGGCCTCCAGTTGCGATAATCTTTCTTTAGATATTAAGGCAGCCAGGTAAGCTTTCATCACGCTTTCTGTCGTTTCAATCGTTGTCCGGTCCACGTTTTTGGAGCTCAGTTCAGCAAGCGCCTTCGTGGCTTTCAGTCCCAGAAAATAACGGCCGTCAAACACCAGCTGCGAAGCATTAAGGCTGGCTGTTCCATTGTATTGTGTACCAAACTGTATAGCCTGGTAGGTGCCGGGTTCTCCTCCGAAAAATTCAGCAGGTATCAGGGAAGTTGGAAGCTTGAGATAATCCGCGAAGTCAAATGAACCGTTGATCTGCGGCAAAGCGATACCGGTATATTCCTGTGATTGTCTCCTGGAAATTTCGGCGTCCAGTATCGCATTTTTTACGTTCGTTTGCGCGGTCATCGCATAATCAACAGCCTGCCGCAATGACATCCGTAAAGTGTCGGTTGGTTTTGACTGTGCGCTGGCAGTAATCGAGAGCCCCACCAGCAACATCACTGGCATAAACATTTTTTTCATGCTACTACTTTTTGTTTTTTTATTTTTTTTCCTGCTTTATATTTTCCCAGCAACCGGATGCCCTGTAGGGTCAGTATGCCGTAGAGGAAGTGTTCGAGCAGGGCAAGCTGCACTTCATGAATATTAAATTTGGAAGGGGTAAAGAGTGCGGGGTTCAATCCCATTTGCACTTCTTCCACCCGCAGCCGGGCAATGATCTTAATATTGATGTCGGAACGATATAACCCTTGCCGGATGCCTTTTTTGAGATTGGCTTCTACCGTACCCAATAAATGCTGCTCCCTGAAGGCATTGAATTCTTTCCAGCTTTCCGGGTGATATTTCTGCAGATCATAAATCAGGTTTGGATTCATTTTCGACAACATATCACTCAGGAAATCCATCGACTGCAATACTTCATCAATGGCATCAGCGGAATTGACGGCAATGCTTTGCATGCGCGACTCATTCGTTTCACAATCGAGCCTGCAAAGCATCTGAACGATCTCCTGCTTGTCGTTAAAAAAGTGATAGATTGTTTTTTTTGAAATGGAAAGATGCCTGGCGATGTCATCCATGGTTATGCTGCGGATACCATAACTGTAAAACAGTTCCTGTGCCGCCAACAGAATACGTTCGCGGGTTTTACCAGTGGTATCTTTATTAAGGCTGCTCATAAAACGGCTGCAAAACTATGGAAACATTTTTAATCTCCAAAGTTTCCATTATTATTTAGATGGTTATAAACAATCGTTTGACAAAAGGCATGATCCGGTCGACGAACCAGCATAACAGATATTGTAAGCGATTGTTTAATCACGGGTTTTCAATGAAAGAATCCTGCCATGCCAGGATAGCGAATGGCAACATGGTGGACTGATCATTATTCATTACAGGCTGTCAGCACAGACACAGGGCAGAAATACCTGCCACAGAACGATTGACGATAGTTAGCTTTCTATATGAGTTTTGTCACCCTTGACTTTCCGGTGAGCTTATAATCAGCGGTGGTGTGGCTGATCAGGTTGAGGCCTGGTTTTTTTCCCGTTTCAATACTTCCCAATTGCTGATCCCAGCCAAAGAACCTGGCGCCATTCAGGGTGCACCACCTGATCAGTTCAGGGGTGCCTATATCAGGCTCTTGTTTTTGAATTGTTTTGATTTCTTCCAGTATGGACAACTGCCGGTTGGAGGCATAGCTGTCGGTTCCGATGCAGATTCGGTCTGCATATCGGGCAAACAAGGCAAACTGTGGCAGCCGTTTTTCGATATACAGATTGGCATTCGGACAGAAGCAGAAATACGCGCCGGAAAGTTGCCGTGCAACGCGTGCAAGATCGCTTGCATCAGACATTGTATTGTGAACAAACAATATTTTATGATCTGAAGGAAAGAAGTCTATTACTGATTGCAAACTGTTTTTCCCGGTAGGAAAAAAGACGGTGGAAGGAATGTTGAAATGCTGAAACACTTTCCGGAAATCGCCGGATCCGTTTTGAAAAAGGGTGGCTTCTGCATCCGATTCCTGGCTGTGATAACTGAATAACAACGGACTGTTTTCGCGGAAAGAAAAAATTCTTGTAAATAATTCAGGCGGCACGCTGTAGGGAGCATGTGGTGTGATGGAGGCAGCGAGACCTAATGCTATGGCCCTTTTAAACAACGAATAGGAAAGCTGAAAATATTTTTCGGCCTTACCAGGAAAAAAACCGAAGCATTCTATAAAAGTATGGAAGTGTAACGGGCTGCTTGCTTTACTGTTGAAGGTATAGCTGTCATTGGAAATATCACCGACACCGACGATCCCGTTTTCGATCATCTCTGTCATGGCAAGGGTGATGGCTGCCTCAATAGCCGCCGCCGCATCGTTTTGCCCGGGTGCAAGGAATTGGTTGCGATAGTCAATGAGATCTATGATAAACTGCGGCAAACCTTTTCCGTCGGCAATTTTTCCCTTCATGTAGGAAAGTTCAACATGGCAATGTGCATTAATAAATCCTGGGCAGATAATTCCTTTTGCAATTTCAACAGAGGAAACATCGAACGCATCTCTTTCTCCTATTTGCAGGATGGTACCATCATCCGTTGTTACCACCACGCCGTTAATGATGGGTGGCGAAGCAACCGGGAGGAGTAAATCAGCAGAAAATTTTCGCACATACAAAAATAATGGTTGGACAGCTGTGATTGTATTACGCCAACATTTTGTGCGACAACAGGTTAATGTTTTAACCCGGATTTTTCAGTGGAAAAATCCCGCTTCGCTGCGACTTAGAGCTGCTAAGGGTTTGCTCAATTTGTCAAGAAAAGAAAATGTTTCACAAACCCTAAGCAGCTCTACGTCGGGGTTAAACCCGTTGCCGCTTTGAACTGCAAAATGTGGGTTTAAACTGCAAAATGCAGGTTTGTCACTTTTATCAATCAGACACTTCGCATGCATTGCCTGCCTGCTCTCCGTACTTCTTTATGCGGAAGCTTCTTAACTTCAACGCCACAACACTTCATAAGATGGCTACACTTTCGCTGGGAAGAACTGTATTTGGCAATCCTGCCGACAAGGGTCGTAACATTACGCGTACGGCAGCAAATGAAATTTTAGATGGATGGGTTAAAAATGAAAGGCTTAAGCTTCACATGAAGCAAGTGGCTGCATTGATGAAAGCCTGGGCGAAAGAAAAAGAACAGCTGGATGAAGAGCAGCAGTGGGCATGGGAAACGGCGGGTTTGTTACATGATGCGGATTGGGATCAATGGCCTGATGAACATTGCCGCCGCATCGTTGCGGAATTGGAAAGCAGAAACGTGGATCCTGAAATCATTCACGCCATTGCATCACACGGCCCCAGGTATTTTGAGGTGGAACCGGTTACAAAAATGGATAAGATGCTGTATGCCTTTGATGAATTGTCGGGACTCGTACATGCCTATTCGCTGATGAGGCCGGGTGGATATGAGGCTATGGAATTGAAAGGCGTTAAAAAGAGACTGAAGGAAAAGAGCTTTGCTGCCAATGTTTCGCGCGAAGACATTGCGGATGCATGCGAACGTGCAGGCTTCAGCTTAGATGAGTTGATTTCATTTATCATTATACATCAGCCTTTGGTTCGGTAAATGTGCAGCAGTGAGTTCAGCTACAAATTATTCTTGCAAGAGCAGTTTCTCCATCAGCGTTGTTTCGGCAGATTGTAACTGAACCAGGTAAAGTCCGCCTGGATAGGAGGTGAGGTCAACTGCAGGCCGCATGGTACCGGAAGTTGTCATTCTTTGATGATATATCATTTGTCCGGCCGGTGAATACACGATCAGTTCCGCTTCCACCGCTGCTGGGTTGTTACAGATGATGGAAAATTTTCCTGCTGCCGGATTCGGAAAAATTTGAAGTGATTTGTTGGCTTCCGGCATACTGACTCCATCATAAGTAAGGTTACACTCCATGCCGTATTTCAGCGTGTCGTGTTCTTCAAAACAGGTTAGAAAACCAATCCCATCAACGATATTACAACCGCCGCCGGGTGAAAACAATCCGTCATTGCTGCCAATTCCTTCTATCCACATGACGGGATCATGATTATCTCCAAAATAATTTATCTGATCAAATAAGGCGTATCCGGCTGGATCATTGAAGTAGATACACTTT
>JBGAWA010000056.1:0-27978 GCA_044227805.1 Chitinophagales bacterium
AACAGTTTCATAAAACCACTGCATATAACTGTCAAGTCCTTTTCCCCAAGTGTCTCTGTATGCTTTCTGTTCTATGATGCTTGGCTCTTTTACAAAAGATGTGGTTTCATCGTCTTCTGTGTCAGGATGGTCTGCAATAGTTGCAGTAAAGGAAAAATCAGAGCCCACATTAAACGGCGGATCAATGTAAATGAGGTTTACTTTTCCGGCAAACTCCGGCAACAAAGAAGGCAGCACATATTTTTTGTCGCCCCAGATAAGCCGGTTGCGCCATTCTTTGTAAGGGGAGTTGGGTTCAGCAACAGAAAAGTCAAGTGTCCTTTGCCGCAGTTGCTTGCTTTCATTTATCGTTTCAATAGTTTGAAAAGGCAGCGCAATACGGATAGGAGTGGTTTTCTTTCCGTCTTTATATTTCCCTTCCCAAATGAGTTCTGTCATATTTAATTTATGTGTAAATTTTGGTTTTTAAAAGTAGTCAAAGATATTATTCTGACTTGGGGTTTTCTTAAAGCGTTGGAGAAAACCTCTCTTTCATTTTTTTTTCTGCTTTGGCTCGATGCGGTGGCAAAAAAATCAATAATTGGCGTTTGATAATCCGCAATTTATCAACGCACAGACAGGTTTTAAACACCTACCTTCTCTGACGAAAGATCAATCTATCCGTTGCACATGACCAGCCACCCGTAAGCGCTGATTACTGGATGGCATAACACCACTTCGATACGACCTAAAACTGCCAAATGTGGGTTGAATTTCTAAACTGATCTATTCTTTATAATTTTAGTCAATGAAGTATTTTACATGGCCGGTTGCAAGTTGCTGTTTATTGTTGTTTGTATCAGCACAGCTGCTGCATGCCGTTGACTATCCGCCATCGGTGATTCCTTCCGGACAAATACGATTCATTGAAAATAAAGGACAATGGGATGATAAGATACTGTTCAATGCCAAAGTATGGGCAGGCGATCTCTTCCTGGAAAAAAACACATTTACTTATTACTTCTTTAATCCAGATGATCTGAAAAAAGTACATCACCGGCTGGATACCAGCTCCTTCACCATTCATGCGCATGCTTTCAAAGAAATTTTTTTGAATGCAAATCCAGCGGTGCAGACATCAGCGGCTTCTCCTTCCCTCAGCTTCTCCAACTACTTCATCGGGAATGATCCTTCCCGCTGGGCGACAAAGGTGAAAGACTATGCGCAGGTGACTTACGATGAATTGTACAAAGGCATTGATATGAATGTATATGCCTTCGGTCCCAACCTCAAATACGATCTGATAGTAGAACCCAATGCCGACGCCGGACAGATACAGATTCAATATGCGGGTGCTGATCAATTATTCCTGCAAAACGGTAACCTGGTCATTGGCACTTCCGTTGGCGATTTCACCGAACAAAAACCTTATGCCTACCAGGTACTGAACGGCTACAAGAGTGAGGTCTCCTGCAAATTTCAACTGAAAGGAGATATCATCACCTTCAGCATCAACAAAAATTACGACCACTCCCTTCCACTCATCATTGACCCAACACTTATCTTTTCTACCTATACTGGAAGTTCAGCCGATAATTTTGGATTTACTGCAACCTATGATGCAGCAGGTGCCATGTATCTTGGCGGATTGGTACACAGCGCCGGTTATCCTGTGAGCACCGGCGCCATTCAGCTTGACTATGGTGGCGGCATCAACAATACAACGCAATATGCCAGCGACATGGGCATCACCAAGTTGACTGCGGCCGGCAATGCCATGATCTGGTCAACGTATTTAGGCGGAAGCAATAATGAAACGCCACACAGCCTGTTTGTCGACAACAATGGCAACCTGTTGATTTATGGGCGAACTTATTCGAACAATTTCCCCACCATTGCCGGTTCATACGATGTGGGGGCCAATGGTGCAGCCGACATCGTGGTTTCAAAAATTAACGCTGCCGGCAATACATTGCTGGCCAGCACGTACATCGGCGGAAGCGGTGATGACGGTGTAAACTTCAATGCATCGGAACCGGTGCAGGGTAAACTGAAAGTGAATTACGGTGATGATGCCCGCGGCGAAATCATTGCCGATGAAAACAACAATGTATATGTAGCCACCTGCACCAGGTCAACCAATTTCCCGGTTTCAGCCGGCGCATTTCAAGTGACCGGCGGCGGCGGACAGGATGGTTGCGTATTTAAGTTGAGTCCCGATCTCTCCACCTTATTATGGTCTTCCTATCTCGGTGGTGCAGACGAAGATGCCTGCTATTCACTCGATGTATTTAACCAGGAGGTTTACACCTGTGGCGGTACCATGAGCAGCAACTTTCCATCAACGGCACTTGCCTTACACAGCAATTTCCTCGGCGGCGCCTCCGACGGTTTCGTGGCGCATATCAATACTACCGGAACTGCCTTGCTGCAGTCATCCTTCATCGGAACATCCGCTGAGGACCAGGTTTACTTTATCAAGCTGGATAAATCCGCCAATGCCTATTTTTTCGGACAAACTGCCGGTAATTATCCGGTTACAGGCGGTGTTTACAGCAATGCAAACAGCGGACAATTTATTCATAAAGTAGATCCTGCTTTGTCTTCCACAATTTACTCCACTGTTTTCGGCAATGGAAACGGTGCGCCCAATATTTCTCCTACAGCCTTCCTGGTGGACACCTGCGAAAATATTTATGTATCCGGATGGGGCGGTGATGTATTCAGCGGATGGCCGCAGTTTTCAATGAATATGCTGAACATGCCGCTTACCATGAATGCCATGCAGAGCACCACCGATGGAAATGATTTCTATCTCGCTGTTTTTAAAAAGAACATGACACAACTGATGTACGCCACTTACTTTGGCGGCTATAGCGCACCGGGCAGCGATCTTGCTACCGAACATGTTGATGGCGGCACGAGCAGGTTTGACAAAAACGGAATCGTTTACCAGGCAGTTTGCGCGGGATGCGGAGGCACTTCGCTCACACCCACCACCACCGGTGCATTGAGTGAGGTGAATGGCAGTTTCAATTGCAATGAACTGGGGTTCAAAATGGAAATCAATTTGTTTGTGGTAACAGCCGACCTCGCTGCATTTCCTACGGCTACGGGTTGTGTTCCGCTGAATGTAAGTTTCACCAATAACAGTGTCAATGCTTCCAGCTTCTTCTGGGATTTTGGCGATGGCTTCACTTCCGGCGAAACAACACCTACGCATGTTTTCAACGATACCGGAACGTTCCAGGTGATGCTGATTGCCACTGACCCAACGGCTTGTGTTCCGATAGATACCGCCTACACCACGGTTGTTGTGTATAACACTACCGTGAACGCAAGCTTTGCCACTACACTCACCGATTATTGTGACTCACTGAAGGTAGATTTCAATGCGTCCACCACAGGAATCATCACTTCCTTCTTCTGGGATTTTGGTGACGGCACCACAGCCACCGGGCAAAACACGAGTCATACTTATACCATTCCCGGACTATACACCGCTTCCTTGATTGTGAGTGATCCGCTTTCCTGCAATCAGTTTGATACCATTGAACAGGTCATCGATTATACGCATGTATTAATAGCAGAGATCAGCAACGATGACTTTTTCGGCTGCCCGCCCTTCACGATCAATTTTTCGAATACGGGATATGGCGGCATAACTTTCTCCTGGATTTTTGGGGATGGTCAAACATCCGCTGAAGAAACTCCGACGCACACTTATAGCAGTCCGGGAACCTATGAAGGCATGCTGATTATCGGGGATCCTGCCGCCTGCAATGTTTTTGATACTGCTTTTTTCACCGTTACCGTTCTACCATATCCGCCTGAAGCTGCCTTCACTGCTGATCCAACCGTCATACAGGATTATGTTTCTGAAGTTCATTTCTTCAACCAATCCTCCGGTGCAAATTTCTATACCTGGGATTTTGGTGACGGCACCGGCAGCTCCGATGAAAACCCAACACACACCTATCTGCTGAGTGGCGATTATCTCGCCTGCCTCACCGCCAACAACGATGGTGGCTGCCCTGACCAGGCCTGCACATTTATTACTGTCCGGTTAATTCCTGTTGTGGATGTACCGAATGCCTTTTCGCCGAATGGCGATGGACAGAATGATGTGCTCTATGTGCGTGGACAGGATGTGAAAACACTCGGTTTCAAAGTTTTCAACCGCTGGGGGGAACTGGTTTTTGAAACGAATAACATTAAGAACGGATGGAATGGCATTTACAAGGGAACAGAACAGGAGATGGAAGTGTATGTATGGACTTTAACGGCCACCTTCAGTGATGGAAAAGCGGCAGTGAAAAGCGGTAACGTAACCTTATTGCGATGAGGATGGAGAAAATAGAAAGAGGCATTCACCAGTATAGAAATAATTCAGCAGATTAAATATTTAACCACAGTGCAATCTGAGCATTTAGCTTTCTGACATAAGCAGCCATGAATCGTCTAACCATCCTGTTGTTTCTGATGATAACCATAACGTGCCGGCTCAGCGCGCAAGACATTCATTTCTCGCAGTACTACTCCACCCCTCTCACCATCAACCCGTCGTTTACCGGCAACTTCACCGGAGACTATCGTGCCGGGCTGAATTACCGGCAGCAATGGGGCAGCGTGACGGTTCCTTACAAATCATTTGACTTTTATGGTGATATGTCTTTCAACAAGAATTTTCTACACCGTAATTATTTTTCTGCCGGCATCTGCCTCATATCAGATCATGCGGGCGATGGTGACCTTTCTGTTACCAAGGTAATGGCTTCAGGGGCTTATCATCTTTCCTTTGATGATACAAAGACGAGCTATCTCTCTCTGGGCGTGCAGGCAGGTTTTGTACAGAAATCAGTGAACTTCTCAAAATTTTATTTCGATAATCAATGGGCCGATGCCGGATTTGACCTTGGATTGCCTACGGGCGAAAACTACGCTGCGCAGCAAACAAGTTATGCTGATGTGAATGCCGGGCTCTCTTATTCCTATACAGGATCAGAAAAAATATCCTTCTATTCAGGCATTGCTTTGTATCACTCACTCAGGCCGGGTGATTCATTTTATGGAAGCAGCACAAACACGCTGGGTGTCCGACCTGCTTTCAATGCCGGCGCTGTGGTTAAAATCAGCGATCAGGTTTATATCTATCCCAGCATGCTGTATATGTCGCAGAAAAAAGCACATGAATTGCTGGCAGGAAGCATGCTTGGATTCTCTTTGAACACCATTTCATCCAATCAATTGTTCGCCGGTTTGTTCGGCCGGTTCGGCGATGCACTGATTCCGGTGATCGGTTACCAGTATGAACACTGGCGCGCCATGCTGAACTATGATGTGAATACATCTACCCTGAAAACAGCTTCCAGCGGCAAAGGCGCTTTCGAGCTTTCCATCGTTTATTCCGGATGGTATAAAAAACCAAGCGGCAATATCATTGATGTTCCATGCCCGAGGTTCTGATGAAATCATGGCGTACTCATTTCGCAGTTGCCGGAACACCTGTTGAATCCGGATGTTTCCAATAAAAAAATACCAGACACAACAATTTAAGATGCTTAGGGATTATTTTTACAAGCCTACCATGTGCAAAAATTGACAAGCAATGAAGTTCGGAGCGTATACAACCCTTGGGATTTGCATCGCCTGCTTACTTTTTACCTGCCATAACAATTCTTCCGACAGTGAAGTACCCGGAAAATTATCGTCTATAAAACCGGGCATGAGTTATATTGAAGTGCTGGAGACAGCAGGATTTCCTGATAACGTAGTAAACGTGGGTGTAACCACCGATGAATTCGGGCTACAGACAAAAACCGAGGAATGGCACTATGGCGATAATCAGCTCATCGTGCTGGTGAACGATACGGTGAGCAGCGTTGATCTCGACCTGGAAAAAACCTACAGGCGCATCAGGCATATTATTGATTCGGCCAAAGCAGCCGGCGATACAACGCGATTGATTCAACCCATACGCTGAGCATCTTTTCCTACCGGGATTTCCATTTGAAAAATCAATGCAAGATCCTGCTGCACGATGACGCAGCACCGCTATGGATTCGCTTATTTTTTTCTACGCGCAATCATCTTTACATTGTTGCATGACATTTGAATTCCGGGCACATAAGCCAAAGGCCTATCAGTGGTTTGCCCTTGCTTTGCTGGTAATCATTTTCCTGAATGCATGGCTCATTCAGGCGCTTCAATTCATCTTGCTGGACTGGAACAGTCTCATACAGCAGTCGGTCATCCTGGTCGTTCCCTGGATATTATTCCTGTTCCTGCCATCTGTCTTCAGTGGCATGTATATCTACTATTCACTTGCAAAGCCCTACCGTTTCACTATCAGTGATAATGCATTAACTATTCAACGGCTCAATTCAAAAAATGAATTGACCGGTGCGGCAAAAAATTTTACATGGCCGGAAATCAAAGAATTCCGTTTCAGTGATTTTGAAGACAATGAATATTTCACGCTGGTATTTACGAATGTGAAAAACAATCTTATCCTTCACCGGGAATCGGGTCAGTTTGAATTATTTTTTGAAGAACTGAAAAAGTATGTGCATTGAACCCACATTTTGCAGTTCAAAACGGCAACGGGTTTAACCCCGACGTAGAGCTGCTTAGGGTTTGTGAAACATTTTCCTTTCTTGACAAATTGAGCAAACCCTTAGCAGCTCTAAGTCGCAGCGAAGCGGGATTTTTCCACTGAAAAATCCGTGTTGATATAGACCCTGTGCCGTTCTCGACTTCGTTCGAGATGATCTTCCGTTCGTTAGGGTTTGTCCTTTTTTGAAAATGCTAAACAGTTGTGATTGTTTCCCGCACAGATTTGCAAGATTCATCAAAGCGGAGGCTTTACAAGAAACATCAAAGGCTCAATGTTTGAACAGCGTGTCACCATAGTGAATCGGGATGTGATAGGGTGGGATATTGATTTTCAGGATGAAAACCGCCTTGCTTTTTATCCATGCAGCACAAGCTCTCCATTTCTCTTCCTGCTGCCAATGTCTACGGCTGAAAAGCTGAAATAAAAAAAGCGCAGTCTCACAACTGCGCCTCTGCTAAAAAACAAAAAACAAGCACTTCACGAGCCACACATCAGGCAATTGCCATTTTCATCCAATACGCAGGCATCACCCTCCTTATAATCTACCATGTCTGCTTCAACATCATTCTGAACCGCTGCAACGGTTGTTGTCACCTCTATCGTGGAAGTGGAAGCTGCCAATATCGTTACCTCTTCTGTGACTGCTTCAGGTTGTACTAATTCCACGTGCTCCTTTTCTACCGTGAACTTCACAGCATCCGTTGCCGATTTGGTACGCAGGTAATACATACCCGTTTTCAGACCTTTCTCCCAGGAATAAAAATGCATGGAGGTTATTTTAGCGACATTGGGCTCCTGCATGAATAAATTCAACGACTGCGACTGACAGATGAATGCGCCGCGGTCAGCCGCCATATCAATCAACACTTTCTGCTTTATCTCCCAAACAGTTTTATAAATGTCTTTGATGGTTTGAGGAATTTCTGCGATGTGCTGAATGGAGCCATTTGCTGTAATGACTTTATTCTTTAAAGCATTATTCCATATACCGAGTTTCACCAGGTCTTTCAGCAGGTGTTTGTTCACCACGATAAACTCTCCGGATAATACCCTGCGTGTATAGATATTGGATGTGTAAGGCTCAAAGCATTCATTGTTGCCGAGAATTTGTGAAGTGGACGCCGTTGGCATGGGCGCCAGCAGCAATGAATTTCGCACTCCGTGTTTTTTCACTTCTTCGCGAAGGAAGTCCCAGTCCCAGCGTTTGCCCGGCTGCACCTTCCAGAGGTCAAACTGCATGAGCCCATTCGACATCGGCGAACCTTCATACGTTTCATACGCGCCATCCACAGCGGCCAGGTCTTTCGACGCAGTGACAGCAGCATAATAAATGGTTTCAAAAATTTCCTTGTTCAACTGAATAGCCTGCGGAGAATCAAAAGGTAACCGCAACTGAATAAATACATCTGCCAGCCCCTGCACGCCAATACCAATCGGACGGTGACGCAGGTTAGACCGTTTCGCCGCTTCCACAGGGTAATAATTACCGTCAATGATTTTATTGAGGTTACGCGTCACCACCTTGGTGACCTCAAATAGTTTTGTGTGATCAAATGCACCGTCCTTGATAAAGCGCGACAAGGCTATGGAAGCAAGATTGCAAACGGCTACTTCATCCGGTGCCGTATATTCAATTATCTCCGTACACAGATTCGAACTCTTGATGGTGCCAAGGTTCTTTTGATTCGACTTTTCATTGCAGGCATCTTTATACAACATATACGGTGTGCCGGTTTCAATCTGCGATTGCACAATGGCAAACCATAGTTCCTGCGCCTTTACTGTCTTCCGTGCACGGCCTTCTTCCTCATATCTGATGAAGAGTTGCTCAAATGCTTCTCCATACACCTCGGCCAGTCCGGGTGCTTCATTCGGACAGAAAAGCGGCCACATGCCGTTTTCCTTCACACGCTTCATAAACAAATCCGGAATCCAGAGCGCGTAAAATAAATCGCGCGCCCGCATTTCTTCCTTGCCGTGGTTCTTTTTGAGATCAAGGAATTCAAAGATATCAGCATGCCACGGTTCAAGGTAAATGGCAAACGACCCTTTTCTTTTTCCTCCCCCTTGATCAACATAACGTGCCGTATCGTTGAATACACGCAACATCGGTATGATGCCGTTCGACGTTCCGTTGGTGCCACGGATGTAAGATCCTGTTGCCCGGATGTTGTGAATGCTCAAACCGATTCCGCCGGCAGACTGCGAAATCTGTGCACAGGAACGAAGTGTATCATAAATGCCTTCGATACTGTCCTCCTTCATCGTCAGCAAAAAACACGATGACATTTGCGGCTTGGGTGTGCCAGCATTGAATAAGGTGGGGGTGGCATGGGTGAACCACCGTTCACTCATCAGGTTGTAGGTTTCTACGGCAGCCTCAATGTCGTTACGGTGTATGCCGATGGCAACACGCATAAACATGTGCTGCGGACGTTCGGCGATTCGGCCATCCACCTTCAGCAGGTACGATTTCTCCAGCGTCTTGAATCCAAAATAATCGAACTGGAAATCCCGGTCGTAAATAATGCTCGAATCCAGCACTTCAGCATGCTTCATGATGATTTCAAATACATCCTCTGCCAGCAGCGGTGATCTTTTTCCGTTTTTCGGATTCACATAATTATACAGATCATACATCGCGGCTGAAAAGGACTTCTTCGTGTTTTTATGCAGATTGGAAACGGCGATGCGCGATGCCAGCGATGCATAATCGGGATGCCGTACGGTCATGGAGGCAGCCGTTTCCGCCGCGAGGTTATCCAATTCTGTAGTGGTGACACCATCATAGATGCCTTCAATCACCTTCTTCGCAACCAGGATGGGCTCAACATGTTCCTGGTCTAAACCATAACACAGCTTTTCAATGCGGGCAGTGATCTTGTCGAACTTTACCGTTTCGGTTCTGCCATCTCTTTTTATTACAAACATCTTTGGGAAGATTAATTAAAGGATTGTGAAATAAGAATCATAGCCTTCCTGCTTGCCAAACACAATGCTCAGAAATCTTCCATGAGCGAAAACGCGCTGTCGCCCGGCACTTCCATCTTTTTTTCATTTCCGAGTACCCCTTTTTTCTGGTAGTCACCGACCCGTTTTTCGAAAAAGTTGGTTTTGCCCTGCAGCGAAATCATTTCCATGAAATCAAAAGGATTGGAAGCATTGTATAACTTAGGATAGCCGAGCGCGACAATCCAGCGGTCGGCAACAAATTCAATGTACTGCTTCATCAGTTTGGCATTCATACCAATGAGATCAACGGGCAGAGCATCGGCGATAAATTCCTTTTCAATCTCCACTGCATCACCTATCATCGCATACACCTTCTCTTTGGAGAGTTTATTTTGAATCTTACTGTAAAGAAGCGTGGCAAATTCGCAGTGCAATCCTTCATCGCGCGAAATCAACTCGTTGGAAAACGTAAGACCGGGCATCAGCCCGCGTTTCTTGAGCCAGAAGATGGAGCAGAAACTTCCGCTGAAGAAAATACCTTCCACCGCCGCAAAAGCAATCAGTCTTTCTGTAAATGTTCCGTTGGAAATCCATTTCAAAGCCCACTCCGCCTTCTTCTTTACACAATCAACTGTTTCTATGGCATGAAACAAACGGTCTTTCTCCTTTACATCCTTTACATACGTGTCAATCAGCAATGCGTAGGTTTCAGAATGAATGTTTTCCATCATGATCTGGAAACCATAGAAGCAGCGGGCTTCCGGTATTTGCACCTCTTCCATAAAATTAGTAGCCAGGTTTTCATTGACGATACCGTCGCTCGCCGCAAAAAATGCCAGCACATGGGTGATGAAATGCTTCTCATTTTTGGTAAGTGAATCCCAGTCTTTCAAATCCTGGTAGAGGTCAATCTCTTCTGCCGTCCAGAAACTGGCTTCATGCTTCTTATACATCTCCCAGATGTCGGGATATTTGATCGGCAGCAATACGAAGCGATCTTTATTCTCCTTTAATAACAATTCATCAACTTGTTCTTTCATCAGGTGGAATAGGTTTTTAGTTGCGATAGAAATTATTGTCCCCATCTTAGGGGGTACAGCTTACATCAGTCTTAAAATGCGGTGGAATGGTAAATTCAACAATCCGAAAAAACGAACAACCGGCAGAACTTTGTTAAGACAAGATTAACCTTGAAATCAATTTTAATCAAACATGAGCCGTCGATTTTATGCACCTGAAAATGTGAATTGTACATTTTTCCAATACATGCTGTGGATATACTGCCGCAACACGCAGAAATGCCCTTGAAGATCAGACAATTTGAATGTGGATAGATTTTAATCCTCCTTTCAGCTATCTTTTTATGCATGAACAGAATAGGTGGTTGATTAACTTTCTATTAACGGAATCACCAGCCGGATATAAATACAGGGGGCCTGTTACACTCATTTTTTTCAATTGTAAAAAACCGCCAGACCTTGATTACCAATAAATCAACACCTTTGCGGAAATTTCACCATCATGAGTAACGATCTGAAAATTCCGCGCGAAAGCACCATCCACCTTGCGGTAGCACTCGACAAAAACAATATTCCTGAATCGATCAACTGGCAGGCCACCGATGCCGAACCCGGCGATCATGCATCCAATGCCATGTTGCTTGCCTTATGGGACCATGCCGCTAAAACAGGGATGAGCATCGATATCTGGACGAAAGAAATGACTGTGCCTGAAATGAACCTGTTTTTTTATCAGACATTCTTAACCATGAGCGATTCATTTTTCCGTGCCACAAAGAATAAAGAGCTGAGCGACGACATCAGGAATTTCGCAAAATCTTTTATTGAAAAAGTGAAGCTGTTGGAGAAACAGAATGCAGGATAAAGGGCGGAGCTGCTGATTGAGACTGCTGTAAAAACATTACAGACATTAAACCAGGTGATGCACCTCATCAGCACAAAACAGCTTGTCTATGGAACTGCCCTGCTTTTAAATGATTCTTCAACCCGGATTTTGCAGTAAAATAAACCGGGTTCAACCATTATCCACGGTTCACTTACGAAACAGAAAAACTGGTTCAGCCTGAGCGTCAACAACGATAACTCATCCATACATCAACCATAAATATCTTTCGCCACCCTGAATGTGTTGCAATGCGCTTCCAGTATATCCTTAATCTCCGGTGAATAACCACCACCCATTGTCACCACCACCGGTATATCTTTTAGCTTCAGCGTCTCCAACACATAGGTGTCGCGCTGCCTGCATCCTTCCATTGAGACCTTCAGTTTTCCGAAACGGTCGGTTGCTATTATATCCACGCCACTGATATAAAATGCAAAGTCAGGATGGAAGCGTTCTAGGATGCCGGGCAGTTGTGTTTGCAAGGCTGACAGATAATCGTCATCCTGTATGCCATCCTCCAGTTCGATATCCAGTGTTGATTTTTCCTTATGAGCCGGGTAATTGTTTTTCCCGTGCATGCTGAAAGTGAACACCCGGCTTTCCCGTTCAAATATTTTTGCAGTGCCCTGCCCCTGGTGAACATCCAGGTCGATAATGAGGATCCTTTCCGCTTTATTGGTATGCAGCAAGTAATTGGCGGCAATGGCGCAATCATTCAATAAGCAAAAACCTTCTCCATGATCAGGGTATGCATGATGTGTTCCCCCTGCAATATTTAATGAAACGCCATGATGACTTGCAAATTCACAGCAGGTGACTGTTCCGCCCACGATAATAAATTCACGCGTCATCAGTTCAGGCGTCTGCGGAAAACCAATCTTCCGCATCTCGGCGACTGTCATCTGCAGGTGCTGCAAACGGAAAATGTAATCATGCGTATGAGTAAATTCGGCAATTTCAATGTCGATGCTTTCAGGTTGAAAAAAATTCTCAGGCACGACGGTTCCTTCATGCAACAATTGAAGCGGAATCAGTTCATACTTGCTAATCGGGAAACGGTGACCTGCCGGTAACGGCAACACATATTCAGGAGCATAAGCGATTTTCAACATACAGTGCCAGCTACCAAGTTCATGGGTTGAAAATACGGGAATGCGCAGGTCAATGAAACAACGCAAAGATCAACAGGTAGGTGGCCACACCTGCAAAGTAGCCAAGCAATGCGGTGATACTGATATTTTTCAGATACCAGATAAATTCAATTTTCTCCATTCCCATCACTACCACTCCTGCTGCCGAACCGATAATTAATATACTGCCTCCTGTTCCGGCACAAAATGCTATCATCTCCCACATTTTATGATCCGTTGGAAATGTTTGAAGATCATACATGCCGATGGTAGCCGCTACCAATGGAACGTTGTCAACAATTGATGACAGCAGGCCAAATACAGTTACAATCACATCTTTATTACTTACGTGACTATCCAGCCATTGTGCGGTTGCGGTCAATAACCCGGCAGCTTCAAGTCCTGACACGGCTAACAGTATTCCCAGGAAAAAAAGAATGCTGGAAAGGTCAATTTTTGAAATAACGCTTGATATCTGCAAATGCCGGCGGCTTTCCTTTCCACCATGCAACAGCTCGGTAACAATCCATAGAATACCCAATGCCATCATCATCCCCATATAAGGTGGCAAGTGTGTGAGTGCCTTAAAGACCGGTACAGAAATCAAAGCCCCGATGCCGAGAAAGAAAATGGTATTTGAAAAGGGTTCCATCGTAGGCTTCTGGCTGACTTTTGTGGTCACCCTTGTAAATTCCTCTTTCTTAAGATATGTCTGGTAAAGCAGCGGTATGATAAGGCTGATCAGTGAAGGTAATAGTAAGGCTGTAATGATTTGCAAGGGTGTAATCCTGTTGCTGACCCATAGCATGGTGGTGGTAACGTCACCGATGGGGCTCCAGGCACCGCCGGCATTGGCAGCAATGATGACCATGCTGGCCATCGCCCATCTTTCTTTCTTGTCGTCCACCAGCTTGCGCAACAGCGAAACCATGACGATGGCAGTGGTCAGGTTATCCAGCACGGCCGAAAGAAAAAATGTGATGCCGCTGATGATCCATAGCAGCTTCACCCGTGAGTTGGTACGAATAAGATGGGTGATGATATTGAATCCCTGGTGAGAATCAATCAGCTCCACGATCGTCATCGCCCCCATGAGGAAAAAAAGAATCTCTGATATACCGGCCAGATGATGACTGAGTTCAGTTAAAACTGCTCCTTGCTCCTGTGTTCGGAGAGCATAAAAATGATCCAGATCAGTACGCCCAGCGATACGGCCGTGCCGGTCTTGTTGATCTTCAGCGGATGCTCAAATGAAATAGCGGCATAACCAGCTATAAATAAAATCCCGAGAACATATTCCATCATAGATTGAGTATTGCATCAAAAATAATTTAAAATTACAGATCAAGGCATTTGGAAAAGTACTATCCAACCCTAACTGCAAACACAAAACACATTCATTTTACGTCGCGTTTTTTTCGACCTTCCTGAAAGCGATTTTTGCATCCCGCTTTTACAACGCCCAATACAAGTCAATAAAGAATCGTGGTCAAAACTGATTTTCAATCGGAAAAGCGTATTCCGCTAAGAGATGAATTAAACTATGCATGCTGAACTTTCATGCTTCCCATTTGTTTAAAACCGATACAATAAATCACCTATGAACATCACAGTCATTAAACGCAACGATCAGGCTGACGGCCAGTTTAACGGAGGAGCCATACTGGAGAAACGTCCTGTTTTTTATCAGCAGGATAATACCTTTCCCTATTCCAACCTCTTCTACTGGGCACATGCCTGGAGCGAGGAAGGCAGCACCATAGGCCTTCATCCGCACCAGGGTTTTGAAATATTGTCGTTTGTGCTCAAAGGTGAAATTGAACATTACGACACGAAAAATAAAAAGTGGCTGAAGTTGAAAGCCGGTGATGTGCAGATCATCCGTTCCGGAAACGGAATTTCACACGCCGAAAAGCTGATGCCCGGATCAGCCATATTTCAAATCTGGTTTGATCCGGACCTGGAAAAATCCATGCGCACTCCCGCCACCTACAACGACTATTTCAGCAACACTTTTCCGGTGTTAAAGGAAATCGGATTCACGACTACTGTATTCAAAGGAGACAATGCACCGGTGCAGATGGAAGCAGAAGGTGTTTCCATCAGGCAGATAAAGATGGCAGCGGGTGTTCATGAACTGCGGCTAACGTCCAATTCCATTTATTCACTATTTATTTTGGATGGATCAGGCAGCATTAATGGTCATCAACTCGCGCAGCATGACTTTGCGAAGATTGAAAATACGGATTCAATCGCCATCGAAACGGAATCCTGCAGTGTCTTTGTGATTGAAACACCGGCCCAGCCTTCTTACAAGACATACGTTGACCGCCATCACTAAGTGAAGCATCAACTCAGGCAGGCACCTATCACTTCCTGTTGCCGCAATAGTTGCCTAATGTTCCCCTTAAGGCAGCCTCTGCAATTATATTTTAATTTTGACTTGCAGCATTTACGCCGGTATGCATGTCATCACTACAAAAAACTGCACTGGCCAAAGTAGTTCAAATGACCCCTGACCTCGAGTTGGTGAATCATTGTCTTAAAGGTGATTCGCTGGCTCAGCAACAATTGTATGATCGCTTTGCTCCGAAAATGTTAGGGGTATGCTATCGCTATGTGCAAAATAGTCATGAGGCAGAAGATGTTTTGCAGGAAGGGTTTATCCGTGCCTTTCGTTACCTGAAAGATTTCAGGGGCGACGGATCGCTGGAAGGGTGGCTGCGCCGCATTATGGTTACCACTGCTTTAAATCATATTAAGAGTCAGAAAAATTTCAGGGCTGAATTTGAAATTACCATTGCAAGGGAAGAAACGGCAGCCGAACTGGACGCATTGGAGCGAATGGAAAATGCGGAACTGATACAACTGATTCAGCAACTGTCGCCAGGTTATCGAGCAGTACTCAACCTGTATGCGATCGAAGGATATTCTCACAAGGAAATCGGGAATATGCTGAACATTGAGGAAAGCACCTCAAGATCGCAGTTTGCCCGCGCCAAACAATGGTTACTTAAGAAACTTACGCAATTGGATTCAACAGGATCAGGTAATGAAAGAACAGGAATTGGAAAATAATTTTGAAAACAAGCTCCGGCGGAAGGCAGAAGACTTCCGTATGAAGCCATCAGAAAAAGTCTGGGTGGATATAAAAGATTCACTCGGACAACGGAAGCGCAAACGCCGCTTTCTCTGGCTATGGGCAGCCGCTGCCGGCCTGTTATTAGGTACTGGCTTAACGTCATTGTATTTTACGCAGAAAGCAGCTACACAAAATGCCCCTATTGCCAATGCTGTTGAAATAATGGAGAATGAAAAAAACAACAGTGCCAACGTAGCAGGTGAGGAAAGATATAGTAAACAGGCAACCAATGAGAAGGATACGCCAGCCATTGAAACGCACCTCGCTGAAACCGGTGCATCCGGCCTGGCAGGCAGTGGTCAGATCAAATCCAACAGCAGCTCGCAATACACCAATGGTGATGCGATGACATCCGTTCATGCTGCAACCATTGAAACTGCTGCCATTACCGGAAAACCAGGTGGAAACAACGTCGGCCAAACCGGTTCAACGGAAGGTAGTTTATGGCATGATGGCCTGAACAGAGAACAACATGCAACAACTCAAATCATTCAGCTGCCTTCATTTACAATCGCAAATCCTTATACGGATAATTCATTAGCTGCTTTGCAGGACTTTTCTGCCGCACAGTCCGACATGCTTTTTAAAGCCTCTCGTTTTAGCATCGGTGGTCAGATAATTCCTTTAGTTTCCAAAATGAATTATGGCCCGCTGAATACGGAATCCGTTCTTAACACTGTTGATCAGGCCTTTACTGATTCAATTGAAAAACTTAACCGGTCGTCCGGAACTCCCCTGATTGGTTTTTCAACAGGTATGGATGTGCGGTATGATCTGTCTGAAAAATTTAGTGTGGGAGCCGGCATTTATTTTACCCGGACAGGTGAAAAAAATGCCCTCCTCAAAGCGGGAAGCAGTCCGGCTTTTGCTGCTGACACCGTCACGGTTGGCACCAGTTCAAATCCACCGGTAACCATTGCTTTTACCGGTACTATTGAATCTATCACACGCTTCAACTGGCTTGACTTTAACCTGATGGGTGAATGGTATTTCTTTAGGAATGAAAATGTAAAAATCTCGCTGGCCGGTGGTGGTGGCATATCCCATTTTTTGAATTATGAATATTCCGAATCGGGAAATGAGCCTGCCAGTATTCGCAACAGCTCACTTTTCAGCAATGATCAGCAGCCACCGGTATTTCATGTTTATCAGTTAACCGCTCTAACCGGTATTCATTACAGGTATAGTGTTTCAAAACATTTTTCCGTATTAGCTGGCGCACAGTTTCACTATTATATAACCAGCATTACCTTGAGCGATATTCCGGTCACTGCACATCCCTATTGGTTTGGTATTAATGCCGGCATCAATTATCATTTCTGATTTATCACGCATAGCTTCCTCACAAAATACAGTTGCCCGACAAATGAAAACTATGGAGGGTAGTGATCATGCACGTTTTGCTTGAGCTATAAAAGATAGTTGATCAACAACTCGCATTCCATGCGTGGCTGCGACGGCTGTTCATCGCTACTTTATTCTTTACTTTAACAATTGTTTCAATCAGGTTATTTTTGTCCAAACTTTTTTACTTGAGTGCTCCTAAGAAATTATCCCGTTTATCAGTAGGCATACTGCTGATTACAATAGGAATTGTATTTGGTGATATCGGTACCTCTCCATTGTATGTAATGTCTGCCATCATTGGTGAACGCCAAATCAGCAAGGAGTTGATTTATGGTGGTGTTTCCTGCGTATTCTGGTCGCTCACGCTTATTACCTCCATCAAATACATCCTGTTGGTGCTGCGCGCAGACAATAAAGGGGAAGGTGGTGTATTTGCCCTTTACGCTTTAGTGCGCAAGCGGGCAAGATGGCTGGTAATTCCAGCTATTATCGGCGGCTCCACCTTACTGGCTGATGGCATGATTACGCCGGCCATCTCCGTATCATCTGCTGTGGAAGGCTTACGGAACCTCAACAACGAGGTGAATACCGTGCCGATTGTAATTTTTATTATCACCATGCTCTTCCTCTTTCAGCGGGCAGGCACACGAACCGTCGGTAGTTCTTTTGGCCCCTATCATGGTCATCTGGTTCGTTATGCTGGGAGTGCTGGGATTAAGAAAATTTTAGAACATCATGAAATTCTGCATGCATTAAGTCCTGTTCATGCCATTCGCCTGCTGGCAGAATATCCGGGTGCTTTGTTGTTCGGCGCTGTCTTTCTTTGTACCACCGGTGCCGATGCCTTGTATTCAGATCTTGGCCATTGCGGAAAGGTTAATATTCGGGTAAGCTGGATATTTATCAAGATTTGCCTGCTATTAAATTATTTCGGCCAGGCAGCCTGGCTCATGCAATACCAGGGGCTGAGAAGAGATGAAATTCCTATCGCGAATCCATTTTATGGTATCATGCCGGAATGGTTCCTCCTGCTCGGGATTGGCATCGCTACGGTCGCCACCATTATTGCCAGCCAGGCCATGATTACCGGTGCCTTCACGCTCATCAATGAAGCGATGCGACTCAATCTGTGGCCAAAAGTTAGGGTGGTGCATCCAACGGATCAGCGCGGACAGTTATATGTACCGTCCATCAACTGGATTCTTTATTTTGGTTGTATCGGTGTGGTGATCTTTTTCCAGGAGTCGGCGGCATGGAAGCGGCATATGGACTGGCCATTAACCTGACGATGATTGTAACGACCATATTGATCAGCACGTACGCTTATGTACGGCGCGGCTCTTATACCATTACACTTCAGGATCGCATCACCTACATCACTGCTGAACCGTGCTCTCACTGCTAATCTTATCAAATTTCCGCATGGCGGATATGTTGCCATCATCGTTGGCTTGTCGTTCATGATTCAAACCGTATTCGTGGTTCCGGGTATCCATCAAAAACCGCTTCCTTGAGTTTGATGACAGCGAAACAAAGTTGCCGTGCTGGCGGAGCTTCAGCGAGGACCAAAGCGTTCTCAAATATGTGCATGTTATTTTCGGCGACCGGCGCCAATTATCCTTCACAGATTGAATCAAAGTTTTTCTTCTCCATCTTCAACAAGCAGCCCAAACGCGCCGACACCTACTGGTTTGTGCATGTTGATGTAATTGACGAACCCTATACCATGGAATATGAAGTGGAGATGCTTGAATCAAACCTTGCCTACCGCATAGATTTCCGGCTCGGTTTCCGGATTGAACCGCGGGTCAACCTGTTTCTGCGTAAGGTGATTGAAGATATGGTGGCACGTGGTGAAGTGGATATTACCAGCCGGTACGAATCCCTCAACAATACAGGTTACCCGGTGATTTCAGATTTGTGGTACTTGAAAAATTCCTTTCATTTGAAAACGAATTACCCTTCCTGCAGAAACTGGTGATGGATATCTACTTTTTTCTGAAGAAAATATCTCTTTCGGAAGGACGTGAATTCGGACTCGATTCCAGCACTGTCACGATCGAAAAAATTCCACTTATCATAACGCCACCACGAGACCTCAGGCTCCGGCGAATTGAAATTGAAGAAGAAGAACCCTTGGTGAATCTGATGAGAAAGTAGCATCGGTCAGTTCAATTATGATACACCGTTTAAACCCACATTTTGCAGTTCAAAGCGGCAACGGGTTTAACCTTGACGTAGAACCGTTTAGGGTTTGTGGAACATTTTCTTTCTTCGACAAATTGAGCAAACCCTTAGCAGTTCTGAGTCGCATGAAGCGGGATTTTTCCACTGAAAATCCGGGTTGATTGAAAAATCAGGCTGATGACTGATGCAGCGCGGTTGATTAAGTGATTGGAAAATCCCCCACTTCACATACCTGATTGATGGCATGGCCTACATAAACTGGCGTCAATATCTTTCACCTTATCAAGGTAATATTTCCTTTCATCACCTTGCGCACACCATTGCTGAATTGAATGGCAACAGCGTAGATATAGTTCCCATTTCTTCCGGCAAACCCTCAAACGTTCCGTTCCAGGATTCATCAGGATCTGATGAATGATAAACCATCTTTCCCCAGCGGTTGAAGATGGACAGTTCAAAATCATTTGTTCCATCCGTAATGATTTTATAGGCATCATTGATTCCATCATCGTTGGGAGTAAATGCTGTTGGAATAAAAAACGGACAGGCATTGTCAACGAATATAGTATCCTTACCGATACAACCATTATTACTCACATACACTATTACCGTTTCCGGAACAATGTTCAGCACTATTGCCTGTGTTTGCTCGCCGGTTGACCAGTCGTGCTGATAGCCAGGATTGCCGGCATCCAGCACAATAGATTCCCCAATGCAGATGCTGGTATCATTTCCAAGAAATACCAATGGATAATCATACACGTCAATTATCTGAGCAAAAGTGTCCGGCAAACAAACTGCATCCTGTATAATGAGCGAGACCTCATAAGTGCCGCTGCTGCCATAGGTCAGCTCAACTGAAGTGGAAGAAGTGTCCGTGATCCCATTTCCAAAATCCCATTCCACAGCTGTTACATTACCAACCGATACATTATTAAAGGAGATGGTATCACCAGTGCAGAGATCATCCGGCTGATAGTTGAAAGCCGCCACTACGCCCGGGTTGATGGTCAGGTTGGCGGAGACGGTGTCTACACATCCAATACTGTCTGTTACCACCAGGTAAACAGTATACAAACCTGCTGCGCTAAAAGTAAAAACAGGCTCAAACTGATTGGTGGTGGCAGTGCCAAATATCCATTTATACACCAACCCCTGCCCTGTTGAAGAATTGAAAAATGAAATCGGAACATTTGCACAATAGGGTGGCGCTGAAACGGAAAAGCCGGCTACTGGTGGTTCAAGATAGGTGCTGATGCTGACTGTATCTTTATTGAAACATCCACCGGTATCTGTTATTGAAAGTATAACTTCATAGTTGCCTGTTCCTGCATACAGATGTGAAGGATTGACATCGGTGGAAGTATTGCCGTCCCCAAAATCCCATGTCCAAGTAATAGTAGTATCACCTACTGACAGGTCCGTAAATACCAAAGAATCCCCCGTGCAGGTTTTAATGATCTGGTATTCAAATTCAGCATCGGCAATCGCTACTACGAACGGCATCTTATTCGTATCCGAAGTTCATTGCCACAATTATCGAGGATCACATTACCGTCTGCGCCCTGCTTAAAATTTAAGAAATAAGCTCCGTTCACCATGATAGGCGCAGAGAGCACTACATCCACCTGGTTGGTAAATGTCCCGGCCATGCAACCTGGCGATGATGCACCTGCAACGGTAACGGCAGACGGACCGGTCACAAAAAAATCACTGCCATCGGCGGCGATGGAGTAGCACCGTACCTGTTCAGAAACCGTCAGATGCAGCACTGATGGCGGTGTGCAGGGAAAAGGATCAATGGTCACCGGTGCCGGCGGAATATTATCAAAAATCACCGCTGTTCCGCCAAATGATAAGGTGTAACCGCCAATCACCCCGTCGTGATTGTTAATCACCAATACATACGTTTCACCTACCACCACATTCATGGGCTGACACTGATTAGGGCCACCGGCAAAACCAGCGTCAGTACATATGGATTGGATAAACCTGTTGCGCCGGGAATGGCTGAATAGTTACACCGGACTTCCGGCGCCACACCGCTGATAATATCCGCGCAGGTTGCATTGGTGAGGTCATACACGGCCCAGTCATAATCATCATTCACATTAATAGGGGTGATTTCAAATTCCAGAGTGCCGGAGACATTAACGGTCCATATATACCAGACCGAATTTTCTTCGCCCTGCGTCAAACAGGATGAATTGCTGAACGTAAGTTCCTGAAATCCTTCTCCGTTATATGAATTGGGCTGTACATATACATTTTGACATACCGGTATAGCGCCGCTGCAATCCTGCTCAGGCAACTGCGCTTTTACAGAGAGGGTGAACAAACAGCTCATCCACAGTATGGTGTACAATCTTTGCTTCAAAGAATACTTATCAGGTTAGAAACAGCAACAGCCTGGCTTTCTCTTTTCATCTTCATCAGGATTTCTCCCTTGAAAAATCCGGGTTAAATTCAAAATTAACCAAAACAATCACTCACCTCCATAAATTTTGTCAATAGCGCGTGCCAGCTGACGGTCCTTTTCTGTTATACTATTACCCGCATCATGAGTGGAAAGATGAATTTCTACCTTATTCCATACATTGATCCAAAACGGATGGTGATTCATTTTCTCTGCTTCCAGTGCCACCCTTGCCATGAAGCCAAAAGCTTCATTAAAATCATGGAACATAAATGTTCGTTTTAGTTGATGGTCTTCTTCTTTCCACATGTTGTTAATAATTTATTGATTTTGAAATCCTGGTACCCGTAAGTACTGTTGCTTAATCCTGCAAAATCCTGGTTTCTGAATAAAATAATGCTAAATCACTTTTTCCGCTTACCTATTCTACCAGCAGGTTGTCTTTGGATTTCAGTGCCTCATAATCAAGTTTCACCATCATTTGCACAATGTGAATATCCCTGACTTTGGAAAAAATCAGTTCTTCCTGCTCTGCCGAGAGTTCTCCTTTCACCATCAGCAGGTAATCTACTTGTTTGGCTTCAGGTACCAGGTATTCCCCCTGGTGTTTGTTGGAAAGAACAAACACCTGCCATTTATCCAGGTCGTTCTCATACCGGTAAAAGCTAAACAGCGACATCTTGTTCTTCTTCTTGTGAATAATTTCCACATCATCGGTGCGCTTCAGGGTAAAACCCAGCGCCTTGTTGAGATGCCAGCTTAACTGATACTCTTTTACCTGCGAAACAATGCCCCAAAGCACTCCGCTAAAGTGATCGTCAAGAGAACCAATTCTTTTCTTCGCCAATTGATTGCAGTCTTTAGTTCAATATCCTGCCTTTCAAACGTACTCGTTATCAGTCAATATTGCAAATGGCAAAAAGAGTCCTGTCATTCAATGCATTCCCTATTGAAGGGCAAGCCTCCCGTACACATCTTACGGGCTGAAAATAATTACGTAAAAGATTGCGTATAAAAACTGAAATCCCTTACTTTGCCGAAAATTAAACCACTACTTATTTATGTCAGACATCGCAGCAAGAGTTAAGAAGATCATCATTGACAAATTAGGCGTTGATGAAAGTGAGGTTACGCCAGAAGCTACCTTTACCAATGATCTTGGTGCCGATTCTCTCGACACGGTTGAGTTAATCATGGAGTTTGAGAAAGAATTCAATATCTCCATTCCCGACGAGCAGGCTGAAACCATCACTTCCGTTGGCCAAGCCATCGCCTACATCGAGCAGTACGCTAAGTCTTAATCCGAACATTACATGGAATTTAAAAGGGTAGTTGTCACCGGTCTCGGTGCACTTACTCCTTTAGGGAATAGTGTTCCTGAATTTTGGGACAATCTTCGCAAAGGAGTGAGTGGCGGGGGACCTTTGACCTATTTTGATACTTCGAAATTCAAAACCAGGATCGCCTGTCAGCTTAAGAACCTGGATATTTACAGCTTTTTGGAAAAGAAGGAGGCGCGTAAGCTCGATCCGTATTCACAGTATGCGTTGATAGCTTCTGAGGAAGCGGTAAAAGACAGCGGTCTTGATCTTGCCATTGAAGATAAAACCAGGATTGGCGTGATCTGGGCCACCGGTGTGGGTGGCATTGACTCCTATGCCAAGGCCATGATGGAATATTGCGCAGGTGACGGCACGCCCCGTTTTAGTCCCTTCCTGATTCCTCTGATTATTCCTGATTTAGCGGCCGGCCACTTATCCATCAAATATGGATTCATGGGGCCCAATATGTCAATTGTTAATGCCTGTGCCTCTTCCACCAATTCGATCATTGATGCACTTACCTACCTGCGGCTGGGCAAGGCAGAAGTGATGCTTACCGGTGGTTCAGAATTTCCGCTCTGTATTCCTGCTGTTGGTGGCTTTTCTTCCATGAAAGCCCTGAGTGAACGCAACGACGATCCTCAAACGGCTTCACGTCCTTATGATAAAGACCGGGATGGTTTTGTAATTGGTGAAGGTGCCGGCGCACTGATGCTGGAAGAATATGAACATGCCAAAGCACGCGGTGCAAAGATTTACTGCGAAGTAATAGGTGGCGGCATGTCGGGCGATGCCTATCATATTTCCGCTCCGCATCCCGAAGGCATTGGTGTGATGCAGGTGCTGCGCGAGGCTTTGAAAGATGCAGGTGACCTGAATCCGGAAGAAGTGGATTACATCAACACGCATGGTACCTCCACACCGCTGGGCGACCTGGCCGAATTGAAGGCCATTAAAAATGTGTTTGGAGAACATGCTTATAAGATGAGCATCAGTTCCACCAAGTCGATGACCGGCCACATGCTGGGAGCAGCAGGTGCAGCAGAAGCGATTGCCTGCATCGGTGCCATGGAACGCAGTTTCATACCGCCTACCATTAATCATTTTACGGATGATCCGGATATTGACCCGAAACTTGACCTCACTTTTAATACAGCAAAGAACCGCGAAGTAAATGTTGCCATGAGTAATACATTCGGCTTCGGCGGACACAATGCTTCGCTGATCATGCGAAAATTAAAAGACTGATAAATTCTTTTTACCTTTTACCCTGGCAGGATTTATTTCTGCCGGGGTTTTTTCTTTTTAGGATACCACACAAGCCGTTCGTTTGATTCGACGATTATTTTCAGGAAAGAAAGCGTTCTACTCGCAGGTAAAGGAGCTCACCGGCATTTCGCCTTCCAACCTGTTATTATATGAAATGGCCTTTCGCCACAGTTCTTCTGCCGAAGAAATATATGAAAGCAATGAACGCCTCGAATTTTTAGGCGATGCCGTACTCGGTGCTGTAATAGCCGATTACTTATTTAAGAAATTCCCTTACAAAGATGAAGGCTACCTGACCGATATCCGCTCAAAAATGGTAAGCAGAAGCCAGTTGAAAACGGTATCGCATAAGATGGGCATTGACTTGTATCTATCCTATAGTTCAGCAGATCCGTTGATCAATAAAAGGTCACTTACCGGCAATGCGCTGGAAGCCCTGGTAGGCGCTGTCTATCTTGATAAAGGGTATAAGAATGCCCATAATTTCATTATCAAAAAAATTGTCAAACCATTTCTCGATATCGGGGAGTTGGAGATCAGCGAATTCAATTATAAAAGCAAGCTGCTGGAATGGGCGCAGAAATCGGGACGCTCCCTCACCTTCGCCGTAAAAAATCACTCCCGCCACCGCCATCGTGCCTTGTATAAAGTTGCGGCAATCATTGATGGAGAAGAATACGGGGAAGGCGAAGACACGAATAAGAAAAACGCAGAGAAATTGGCTGCCAAAAAAGCGTTTGAGGTATTGAAGATTTCGGTGGAGGAGTTTATTTAGATGCCTATTCCAAATTTTACTTACATCCTGTCTTAATGATAGTCATCGGATGACTTATGACAAATAATTTTCGAAAGTACGATGAATTGTATCATCCCATGACTGCGGAACCGAAAGTCATCGTATGACTGAATGGTAGTCAAGCAATGAATCAACTACGCCAAACCCACCACTGGTATGTGTTATGACTATTTATGATTTTGATCATATGAAATCGTATTTAGGTTTAGCTACATTCGTATATCAGTTTTTCACCTATAAATAATTTATTATGAAAAAAAGTCTACTCCTTCCCCTTTTGTTTTCTGTTTGCAGTTATTCATTCGCCCAGTCAACGAGTGCATCCAGTATGCCCTGTGTTCCAAATACTCCGGTGCTGTTAACAGTTGAGTCTCCATTCATCCACGTCCATTCACCTGGTATCTGTGCAACCGTAAAACGAGCACTGCAAACTACCAGCAAGAAGATGATAGCTCTCATTGTGAAATCATGAGTTTTTGAGTGATGCAATCGTTCTTTGAACAGACGGTGATGAGGTAGATACCTGCAGGTTGATCTAAATCCAATTCTTTTTTCAGAAAACCATTCGTTGACAGAAGATGGTGTTGTTCCAGTATGTTTCCTACCAATGCTCTTAGCTCCACAACTACATCTTCCACACCCAATTGAGATTCATTAAATTCAATAGTGAATCTGCCGGTAGTGGGATTGGGGTAAATTTCAAATTTGTTGCGCTCAATTTCAATTTCAGTAGTTAAAGTAAACACTCCGCAAGCGGTATCATTCACGTACCTCCATAAGTCATTAAAACTATCACTTTGTGAGCTCGAATAAATTTTAGGAGTGCCGCCAAAGAGCCAAAAGTTACCAGCAATATCTTGCCAAGATACTCCGCCATAGCGACTGGGAGGCCTGTTTATGGAAGATGAGATTCCTTGTTGACCAAAGATTCCAGGCAGATTGTAATCTACCCCATATGTTCTTACCCATTTGTGTGATGAAATATTGTATTTCCAAAGATCACCTTTGGAATTAAATACATTGTTCATCAATGAAAATCCGTATCCGCCAAACATCCACAAATTATTATCGCCAACCTGCCATACAAAAGAGGTTTCACTCCTGTCTGTGGGAAAATTAAGCAGATCAATCAAACACAATAATCCATTAAAAGGTGGATCATTAAATGTTCCTCCTCCCCACCAGACCCAGCTATTTTCATTATTTTCATATTGCCATAAATCAAAAGTTGTATATGAACCGGCATATCCACCAAACATCCATAAGTCACCATCACTATCTACCCAATGAGTCTGGCAGGTTCGTGCTGAAGGGTTGTTAGTACTGTTAGCAATTCCGAGCGTTCCAAAACTGCCCAACTGTCCAGGCAATGAGTCACCTTTCATCCACACCCATTGATTCGTTGTGGGATTATATCTCCAGAGGTCATTGTAATATCCTGTTAGCGAATTCTCATTATTGTATCCACCAAAGAGCCAGAGCAGTCCTTCTTTATCAGTCCAATTGTTACACTGCCATCTTCCATTCGGTGTATTAGAATTATCAGGGCATTCGTTGATATAAGATGGTGCTGTTCCAGCATATTTCCTACTAATGCTCTTAGCTCCACAACTACATCTTCCTCTCCGTTTGGCGCAAGCGTCCGCTTGTGCCTTCCATTTAAAAGCGTCTGCTTTTTTAACATTCCTTTTTCAATCACAAACACATCACATTATTAGCCTAAAGCTATTCAAATCTTTTTATCTTTAGGATGTATAATTATCATTCTATGAGCCGAAAATATAAATTTCGTAACAACACCAAACTGTATTTCGTAAGCTTTGTAGTCATCAACTGGATTGATGTCTTTATCAGAAATGAATACAAGCAGGTACTTCTTGACAGCCTGGAGCATTGCCAGAAGTTTAAAGAATTGGAGCTGTATGCCTGGTGTCTGATGACAAGCCATGTACATTTAATTATAGGTACGAGGGGGAATCCAATGCACAATATTATCCGCGATATGAAGAGTCATACCTCAACACAATTGAGGGCAGCTATAAGAGAGCATGGGCAGGAAAGCAGGAAGGAGTGGATGTTATGGATGATGGGTAGAGCCGGAAAGAAGAATCCTAATAACAAGGACTTTCAATTCTGGCAGCAGAATAATGAACCCATCGAACTAAACACAAATGTACTATTGAACAATACATTGCATTAGACACACTACAATCCGGTAGAAGCCGGATTTGTAAGTAAGGCGGAGGATTGGATTTATAGCAGTGCAAGAGATTGTGCAGGAGAAAAGGGACTGGTAAAGGTAATCTTGCTTGACGCTTTCTAAAAGTAAGCGGACGCTTACTGTTTGTAGGCACAAGCGGACGCTTGCGCCAAACGGCGACTGGATCTGGCAAACGCTTAACGTAGAAGATTGTGACCCCTGCAAAGTGACAAATACAAGCCTTGAAAAAGCATCCATTAGCATTTACCCGAATCCAAGTGATGGATATCTCTTCCTTGAAAATTATTCCAATAAATCACTCTCCGTAAGAATTGAAAAAATAGATGGTGTTACGCTAAATCATCTTTTACTAGAACAGGGACAAAAGACTCAAATTGATCATTTACCACCAGGTGTATTGGTTGCCGAAATTACAGATCAAGATGGTAAACAATTAAGAAAAATGATTGTCATCATTAAATAATAACAAAATGAAAAGAGCCCTAATGGTATTTTTGACTTTAGCATTATTCAGCGAGAAAGCACTGAGCCAGGCAGGAGATTTGGACAGCACCTTTGGTGTAAATGGAATTGTTGCCCCATTTTCCGATGGCGATGCTACTGATATTGCTGTTCAACAGGATGGAAAAATTTTAGTATGCGGGTATGGTGGAATTGGAACTGATGGATTTACTGTTATCAGATTGAATGACTCAG
>JBGAWA010000057.1:0-26970 GCA_044227805.1 Chitinophagales bacterium
TATTCGTACCAGCTGACACCAAGGTGCAGGAAGGCACCACCGAACCCGCAGATAAAATAGTAGATTAAGAACCGTTTGGGTCCCCAGACATTTTCCAGCACGCTGCCAAACATCCATAAAGCAAACATATTGGAGAAAAGGTGCATGATACTGCCATGCATAAACATATGGGTCACCAGCTGAAATGGCCTGAACAACTCAGAGGCGAAAAAATGCAACCCGAGAATGTTTACGAGGTCGATGTTGAAATTGTTTTGTAGCACAACGGTGGCTAAAAACAAGAGACCATTCAGGATCAACAGGTTTTTTACCACCAGCGGAAGCACTTGGAAGCCTTGCGGCCGTAAATTATTCATTTAGCGATGAACCATTAAAAATGAAAAATCAGGAATAGATGAAGTGCATTTGATGAATGAATCCCTGTTCATTTATCAAACAACTTTTCAATATCATGTAAGTCAAAAGTGATGACGGTATGTTTTCCGTCTGGTGTATAATAAGGTGTTTCACAGGCAAACAACTGATCGGTCAGGTTGCGCATCTCTTTTTCCGTCAATGGTTCACCATTTTTTATGGCCGCCTTTTTCGCCATTGACAAGGCGAGCTGGTGCCGTTTGTTCAGTTTTACACCCGACTGGCTTTGTTTGAATTCGTCAAGAATGGATTCGATAAGCTCTTTGTGACTGTTGTCGCGGATGTCGGATGGGATGCCATGCACCACGAATGAATTACCACCGAATTCCTGAATGTCAAAGCCAAGACTGGTGAATTCGGGCAGTAACTCACGCAGCAACTCAAAATCTCCAGCAGCAATATGCAGTGTTTCCGGGAAGAGCTGTTGCTGTGTGCTTAGGTTATTTAATTCCAGCCCCTTGATGTATTTTTCAAATAGTATACGCTCATGGGCCGATTGCTGGTCGATCAGAATAAATCCGGATTTTATCTGGGATACCAGGTAACGGTTGTGCAGCTGAAAGGGCACTGTTTGTTTTTCTGAAAAATCTTCGATGACAGACGACTGTTCAGCTTTTTCTTTTTCCCATTGACTGGGTACGGTTAACGTCTGGTGATCCTGCCTGCGGGCAATTTCAAAAAGCTGTTCCCATCCTTGCGTGGATTTTGAAGCGGAATAGTCTTTCGGCCGGTTCACAATTTTTTCACTGCCTGCAAAGTCCCGCATCTCCTGCATGCGGGGTAATGTAGGTGTTGAGAAAGAGGTCATCTTATCGAAGGCCGTTTCACGATCAAAGTCCAGGGATGGAGTAATGGAATATTTGGAAAGGCCTCTTTTTGCCGCTGCATTCACAAAAGCATAGACGATGCGGTCATCTTCAAATTTTATTTCCTGTTTGGTAGGATGCACGTTGATGTCGATGCGTGACGGATCGATATCAATGAACAGGACATACAATGGAAAGCAGTCCTTCGGCAGCAGCTGATCATAAGCGCCGGTAACAGCATGGTTCAGGTAATTGTTTTTAATGAAGCGGCGGTTCACAAAAAAAAACTGTTCGCCCCGTGTACGCTTGGCGGTATCCGGCTTGCCGATGAAACCAAAGATGTTCACAATATTGGTCTGTTCTTCCACCGGCACCAGCCGTTCATTGTATTGATTGCCAAAAACATTCACAATCCGTTGTCGAAGGTTGCCGGGTGGAAGGTGAAATACCTGCATGCCATTGTGGTGCAGCTCAAAATGAATTTCAGGATTGGCCAGGGCGATGCGTTGAAATTCCTCTATGATATGACGTGTTTCCACTGTATTCGCCTTCAAAAAATTTCTGCGTGCCGGAACATTGTAAAAGAGGTTTTTGATGGCAATGGAAGTGCCTTCCGGCACCTGTGCCGGCTCTTGCCTTTTCACTTCCGATCCTTCTATTTCCAGCAAGGTGCCCAGCGTATCTTCCCGGCGTTTTGATTTTAATTCGACCTGGGCGATAGCAGCGATGGAAGCCATGGCTTCCCCTCTGAAACCCATGGTGCGGATTGCAAAAAGATCATCAATGGTAGATATCTTGGAAGTGGCATGCCGCTCAAAGCACATTCTCGCATCCGTCTCCGACATGCCGCAGCCATTATCAATCACCTGCACGAGTTGTTTGCCGGCGTCTTTCACGATCAGCTTGATGATGGTGGCACCGGAATCGAGTGAGTTCTCCAGCAATTCCTTCACAGCCGATGACGGCCGCTGTATCACTTCACCGGCGGCAATCTGGTTGGCAATGGAATCAGGAAGTTGATGGATAATATCAGGCATCAGCGTTACTTGGTTTTGGCGTTGCGAATTTCGTTTAAAACTTCAGAATTTTAGCTGCGTGGATAAATTTTAGCGTATAGCGTCAAAATTGATTCAATGTTTTTGACCAGGCGCTCTTCAGTGCCAGAGTTCAGCTCTTTTCTTGCCTTCTCCACAATAAACTTCCATCTCCATAACTCAGAAACCGGAAGTCATTCGCCAGCGCATAATCGTACACTATCCGCCAGTCATCGCCGATGAAGGCTGCGATGAGCAGGAGTAAGGTGCTGTTGGGTAAATGAAAATTGGTGATCAGGCCATCCGTCAGCTTAAATGAATATCCGGGAGCAATGATCAGCTTCGTATGCGCCGTGAGCTGATTAAGTTTTTTCCTTTTAAGATAACTGAGCAAAGCGGTGAGCGATTGTCTTGTTGTGACAGGTGCAGCGTTACCTGTTAACCGTACGTCACTTTGCGTCTCATACGGATCCCATTGGTCGACACACAGGTCTTCTATTCCGTTGACTATCTTTTTGCCTATCCAGTATAGACTCTCCAATGTGCGGCACGAAGTAGTACCAGTTGCAATAATCGGATTATCCAATCGAAACAGCAATTGTTCAATGGTTTCTTTCTGCACTACCATCTGTTCGGCATGCATCTGATGTTCTCTCATATGCTGCGCTTTCACCGGTTTAAAGGTGCCGGCACCCACATGCAGTGTAACAAAAAGCGGATGAATCTTTTTCTCCTTCAATGTATTAAAAACCTTGTCTGAGAAATGTAACCCCGCTGTTGGTGCAGCCACAGAACCGTCCTGGAAAGCATAGAGGGTCTGGTAGCGTTGTTCATCATCACCGGCTGCCGTTCTTTTAATATAAGGTGGAAGCGGTACATAGCCGGCAGCTTCTAAAATTCTCGCTAAGGAAATTTCTTCCGGCGTCCATGAAAAGTGTATCAGAAAATCATCACCGACCCTTCCTGTCTGCCTTACCTCCAGCCGTCCCTTGCGCCTGTCAACTGTAAATGATTTAGTCAGCACCTTTTCACGCCATTTTTTTGCATTACCAACCAGGCAACGCCAGGTGGAAGCATGGTGTTGAAACATGGCCAGCTGCAGGTCATGAAACGGTTCTGCCGGTTCAAGCAAAAAAACTTCTATACTCGCATCATGCTCATTTTTAAAAATGACGCGCGCGTGAATCACCTTGGTGTCATTGAAGACCATAGTTGAATGGCCGGGAACATGTTGCGCGATATCAGCGAAAACCGTGGATGTTACCTTTCCCGCTGTATAAATAAGCAACTTTGATTCGTCGCGCTGCTGCAATGGATGCTGCGCGATTTTTTCCTGCGGCAGTATGTAGGTGAAATCAGTGATGGATAAATCCTTCGGATGCATGGCTTGTTGGGTGCTTCAAAGGTAATCCTGATTGGACACGTTTACAGTGCCTTGTTTAAATTGTTGAAGCCTGTTTTGTCGTTATGAAATGGCATTGCCTATTTTTGCCCGCACTATGATGACCAGGTTTTTAGTGTTGATGATCACCTTTAACGGCTTAGTACTGTTTGCCCGAAGCACACAGTATGGACAACCGGAACCGTCTGTTGGCGGAATACCGCCTTACCTTTATGTAGCGAACCGCTGGGTGGATTCCATGATGCAGTCAATGACGGTGGATGAGCGTATTGGTCAGCTGTTTATGGTGCAGGCTTATTCTCGTGCCGACAGTGACCAGGCAAAGGTGCTGGACCTTATCAGCAACTATCATATCGGTGGAATAATTTTTATGCAGGGTGGGCCACTCCGGCAGGCACAACTGACGAATATGTTTCAGGGAATGGCAAGGGTGCCGTTGATGATCAGCCAGGATGCAGAGTGGGGTTTGTCGATGCGTATCGACAGCACCATCCGGTTTCCACGTGAACTTATGCTGGGTGCGATTCAGGATGATCAGCTTATTTATGAGTTCGGGAAAGAGATGGCGCGTCAATGCCGGCGCATTGGCGTTAACGTTAGCTTCTCGCCTGTTGTGGATATCAACAGCAATCCGCTCAATCCGGTCATACTTGACCGGGCATTTGGTCAGGATAAATACAATGTAGCGGCAAAGGGCATTATGTATATGCGCGGCTTGCAGGATCAAAATGTCTTGGCTTGCGCTAAGCACTTTCCGGGGCATGGTGATACGGATCAGGACTCACACAAAACCTTGCCTGCTATTCAAAGATCAAGGGAGCAACTGGATTCCATGGAATTATTTCCTTTTCGGCAACTGATTGATGCTGGCGTTGGCAGCGTGATGGTCGCACACCTGAATATTCCTGCGCTCGATACCACCAGCAGTTTACCCTCCACACTTTCCAAAAAAATTGTGACAGGATTGTTAAAAGTGGATATGGGTTTTAAAGGCCTGAGCTTTACCGATGCGCTCAACATGAAGGGAATCAGCACTTTTAAAGAACCCGGTGAAATTGAAGTACGTGCATTACTGGCAGGAAACGACATCCTGCTTTTCTCAGGTAATGTGCCGCTGGCCATCAGGCATATAAAAGAAGCCATAGAGAAGGATGAAATCAGCCTGGTGGATATTGATGCGCGTGTTCATAAAATACTACAGGCTAAATACTGGCTCGGACTTAATAAACATACCACAATAGATACGGATAATTTATATGCTGACCTCAATAGCAGCAATGCGCTTTACCTGAATCAACGGCTCACAGCAGCGGCTCTTACACTGGTGCGCAATAAAGCGAATTTTGTTCCCGTAAAGGAAGTGAAGCACGTTCGCTTTGCCTCAGTTGCCATCGGCGCCACGGAAGAAACGCCTTTTCAGCAAATGCTCACGAATTACACAGGCATCAATCACTACCAGGTGAAAAAGGACGCATCCGAAAAGGAATTTGCCTCATTGTTATACAAGTTGAAAGAGTATGATGTTGTATTCGTAGCAGTGCAGAATATGTCACGTTATCCAGCCAATGGATTCGGCGTCACAGATGCGACGAAAAAATTCATGGGTGATTTGATGGCCGGGAAAGCCAAGGTGGTACTGACGGTTTTCGGAAGTCCGTATGCGCTGAAATATTTTGAAAACGCGGATTGGTTGCTGCAGTCCTATAATGAGGAACCGATAACACAACAACTGGCGGCACAACTAATTTTTGGAGGATATGCGGCTGCAGGAAGGATACCGGTTAATGTGTCTGGCACCATTGCAATGGGTTCAGGCGTAAATACGGATGCTCCTATCCGTGTAAAATATACGTATCCGGAAGAAGTCGGTATCAGCACTTCACGTTTAATGGTTATCGATTCACTGGCGGCCAACGCTATCGCATCGCATGCAACACCCGGCTGCCAGGTATGGATCGCGAAAGCGGGAAATGTAATCTGGCAGAAATCATACGGCCACTTCACCTATGATGCGGAAGTGCATGTGAATAACGATCATCTTTATGATCTCGCATCCATCACCAAAGTGGCGGCCACCACGATGATGATTATGAAACTGTATGAGGAAAAGAAACTGACCCTCATGGAGAAGGCTTCGGATTGCCTGCCGGAGCTCAAGGGTACCGACAAGCAAGACATCAGGATTTATCAGTTGCTCACCCATGAGGCCGGTTTTGCGCCTTACTTCCCGTTTTACAAAGCTACGCTCGACAGTGCGGGTAACCTGAATCCGGCCATTTATAGCAGGGAAAAAAGCGGAGATTATGTGATTGAAGTAACGCCTGATATTTTTATGAACAGGAATTACCTGGATACGATTTGGAAGAAGATCATCACGACGCCTCTGCAATCACCGGGTAATTATGTGTATAGTGACAATGACTTTTACCTGCTTAAAAAAATTGCCGAAAAGATTTCAACGCAGCCATTGGATCTTTTCATGGAGAATAATTTTTATGATCCGTTAGGGCTGAGTCATCTTTGTTTTCACCCGCTGTATTATTTCCCGAAAGATGATATAGTACCCTCTAATTTCGATTATGCATTCAGGAAAGAACTGTTGCAGGGAAGTGTGCATGACCAGGGTGCCGCCATGCTGGGAGGTACAGGCGGACATGCCGGCTTGTTCTCCAATGCCAATGACCTTGGTGTCTTAATGCAGGTTTTACTGAATAATGGAACCTATGCCGGAAAAAAGTATCTTGATTCTGTCACTATAGCGAAATTCACGGCAAAATACAGTTCAAAGAGCAGGCGCGGATTGGGTTTCGACAAGCCGGAAACGGCGGATAAGAAATCAAGTCCAGCCTGTGAGGATGCTTCACCTGCTGCATATGGCCACCAGGGTTTTACAGGCACCTGTGTGTGGGTTGATCCAAAATACCAGTTGATCTATGTGTTTCTCTCCAACCGGACTTTTCCCGATGATGATAATAAAAAGCTGAACCTGCTTCAAACACGTATCACTATTCAGCAGGCTATTTATGATGCCTTGCAGGCTCCGGAATAAATGGCCGAGGGCATAGGTTGTTTCCTTCAAAATATGATGGTATGTAACAGGAAGATCCGAATTTTTCGGTTGAACCCGCATTTTGCAGTTCTATGGCGCGCAACGGGATTTTTCCATTAAACCCGTTGCCGCTTTGAACTGCAAAATGTGGGTTAAAAATCCAGGCTCAATGTTGATAAAGCATTTTTTAGGACGGAAATGAACAAGCGCCTGACAGTGCAAGGTTGTTGCGAATGGGGATGTAGAAATTGGATATAAGGGTTAAAAAACTTCCTGACCATTGCAGTTACATCTATAACACCGCGCTGCTTCCTCATGCCATTTTGCTACCATTAATTATTATCTTTGCCTCGTTCCCGACGAACGAATTCAAACCATTTTGCATGCTGATTAAGACCAACGCCGGATACATTTTTGAGCAATTGCAGTGCTTATTGCAATATCTTACCGATGAGCAATATGTCAGCTCACCGGATATTTTTTCCGGTGCTTCCGTAGGAAAGCATTACCGTCACATCATCGAATTTTTTCAGTGCGTGGCAGTTTCCGGTGCTACCGACACCATCTGTTATGATAACCGAGCAAGATATGTCCGAATCGAAAGCAGCAGGCAGGTCGCCACGAGTTTGTTAGCGGAGATAAAACATGAGCTGTCGGAGATTGACAATCAAAATAATCTTACATTAATTGGTAACCTGGCCGCAAAGGAAGAAACTGCCGATGTGTATATCGGTACTACTCTGTTTCGTGAGTTTCATTATGCTGTAGAGCATGCCATTCATCATATGGCCATTATTAAGATGGGTGTCAGCCAGAGCTTTCCTGGTGTGGAAATGCCTGCAGATTTCGGTGTTGCTCCCTCCACCTTGCGCTATCAGCAATCTGTAGTCAGCGGAAATGCATAGCAGGTTGTTGTAAGAAAATTTCTGTTGTCCGCTGGCAAACTGTCAACGTCATCTCCTCACGCATTAGCAAAGAAATGTGTACCGTAAGTTTTGTTCCTGCCGGCAATAGCACCTGTTTCCTCACCTCCAACCGCGATGAATCTCCACAGCGGGGGCTGGCCACACTTCCGCGGCGCATATTACATAAGCAGTCAGTAATTGTCTGCCCGCAGGATCCATTGGCGCATGGCTCCTGGATTGCAGCCGGTGAAAACCACCGGTTGACTTGTCTGCTCAATGGTGCATTCACAAAGCACAAACGAAAGTTGCCCTATCGCTTAAGCCGTGGAAGGGTAGTGCTGGATTCACTTACCTATGATTCGGCTGAGGCATTTGCCAGTGCATATGATTTTACGGACATTGAGCCATTCACCATGGTTATGCTGAACACTGTGGGGCCATTACTGTTGCATGAAATGCGATGGGACGGCCAGGCAGTACATTTTAAATTAATGGATGAAAACATATGGCACCTATGGTCATCGGTGACACTTTACACGAACGAGATGCTTGCTGCCAAGCAAGAGTTGTTTGGTAATTACCTGAATGCTTTGCAGGAAATTTCGGTGCATACGCTCACCGGCATTCATCACAACCATTTCCGCTATGAAGATTGGGTATTTCCTCCTGATAAGGTGCCTGATGTCGCCACACTCAGCATTACAGCGGTTGCGTGCAGCCCTGGTAAAATTTCTATGCATTATCGTGATCTTGTAAATACTGAAATACCGGTTGCGGCACTGTCGGTTTAAACCTGCATTTTGCAGTTAAGTGTCATCGCGAAACGGGATTATCAATTGAAAAATCCGGGTCATAAATAAATGAATCATGCAATCCTTTGTCACGATAAGTATTCTTTTCTTGTCCCACAATAGCACCTTCCTCTCTTAATTTTTTGATATGAAGAAAAGCAAGCCGTTGCCGAAGTGGCTGAAATGGGAATTCTGGCCGTACCGCATTTTTTATATCCCCGTTTATTTCCTGATCATAGTGCATGCCATCCGTGCGCGTACGATTGCCTATTTCACGCTGGCTAATCCTGGAATGCGGATGGGTGGTTTTTCCAGCTATTCAAAGTATGAAATCATACAACAAATCGCATCGCAGTTTCTTCCTAAAACTATTTTGTTCCAGGGCATTCCCGGTGCAGCGTTGTTGCTTTCTCGAATGAAGGAAGCTGCCATTGCTTTTCCAGTCATATTGAAACCGGATGAAGGGGAGCGTGGCTGGAAGGTGGAAAAAATTTCCAGTGAAGAAGAAGTAGTGAAATACCTGGCTGAACCGCCGCATAGGTTGTTGCTGCAAGAGTACATTGATCTGCCTGAAGAATATGGAATCATGTATTATCGGTTTCCGGATGAGCATAAAGGCCATATCAGTTCCGTGATGAAGCGGCAATTTTTGTCGGTTACAGGCGATGGACGTTCAACCCTGCAGCAGTTATTTCAACAGAGCGAAAGATGCTTGTATCATATAGAGAGGATAACATTGAAATTCAGGCATGAGTTGCAAACCGTTCTTCCCGCTGGTACCATAAAAGTGCTGGAAGAGATTGGTAACCACAATCGTGGAACCACCTTTCTGGATGCAAACGAATTGATTAACGAGCAGCTGGTGCAGGTTTTTGATCAATTGAGCAGTTCTTTACATGAATTTTACTTCGGCCGTTACGATGTGCGCACAGCATCGTATGCAGAAATGCTGAAAGGAAATCTTAAAGTGATAGAAGTCAATGGTGCCAACTCTGAGCCTACCCATATATATGATCCCAATATGAGCCTGTTTAAAGCCTACCGCGACTTATTTAAGCACTGGAACATCCTGTTCCGCATCAGCATGCAAAACAAGAAACGTGGATTCAAAGCCGCTTCCACCCGCGATTTGTATCATGCGATTCAATCGCATCTGCAGGAAAAAAAGGAACATCCGAACAGGATTGGATAAAACCAGCTCAGAACATTGTAAGAGGAATTTGTTGCAAGCACCGGTATTTCCGGAGAATGTTGATGCAATCGTTGTCAGTTCTTCGCAATTTTTCTGACAGACACGTTGTTGTTATCTTTCAGTTCTAACAAATAAATACCTGCCGGAATAGCATGCAGGTCAATAACCCGGTCTATGACCATCTCTTCATCATGGTAAACAACCCGTCCATTGATATCGCGAAGTGTTGCTGCTATTGGCGATCCCGCCGATTTAACACTCAGTAGGTTATGAAACGGATTCGGATAAACTGCCACTGCAGCACTATTCACGGTTGGTGTTTGCAGACCAACAGTGTTTGAATCTAAAACTGCCGTCCACATACCTCTTCCATGCGTGAAAATAAAAACTCGCCTGTCAGCTGACCGGACTTTTACCTGTTGCACCACCACATTCGGAATTGTATTGTCTTTGATCCAGTGTTGCCCGCCGTCTGTAGTCAGGTAGAGTCCGTAATCCGTTCCTGCCAGGAAAAAGTCATCAGGGCGCGCCGGATCAATATCAATATAATTTACAGGCAAGCCCGCCGGCAAATCGCCACTGATGGAGGTCCATACTGGTGTGGTGGTGGCATTGGTCACTCTCCACAATCGTGGCTGCTCGGAGTAATTGCTGAGTGACACATAGCAAATGCTTTTATCGGCCGGGTGTACGGTAATGTTGGAGATAAAATCGTTGGTGATGACGGAAGGCACAGATGACGTCAGGTTTACTTCATCGCCTGCCACACTATTATATCCATCATCAATACGATAGAAAATGGCATTTTCACCACCCACATAAATAGTGGCGCTGAAATCATTCGACAACCCGATTGCATAGGGTGAGTTTCCACCAGCAATCGTGTTCATCACCGGTGCCCAGTCAAATCCGCCATCCACTGTTTGCCAAACCCGCTTTTGTGTAACGAAAAGCAACTGATCGCCGTTGGCCATGTTGATCTCAAACGGATTGATAAACCAGGCACCATCGTCTATGCTCCCATCACCATCATTGTCCATCGCATCGTAAACAGGATAAAAAGTAGGGAAGGCATAATCAGCATCATCGGCCCGGTGGATGGTTCCATCCTGGTAAGAAACATAGGCAATGGTAGGATATTGCTGGTTGACAGCATTGTAAGAACCGTCGCCACCGAATATTTCGTTAAACGTTCCATTGCCATTGACACAGGAATGTGTCCCGTTATCCTGTGCGCCGCCGATCGCATTGATACCTGATGGAAAAAAACTACCGGCATAGTATTGAATCGTGTTATAACTGTGATTGAGATTCGTCTGGTTGTAGCTGATCTGATCGGTGCGCATGCGATATATGCCACCGTCATTGCCCTGGTAGAGTCGTGATGGCTTATCAGGATTAAAAACGGTTGCATGATGATCCACATGAATATTGTTGCACTTCTTCCAGATCAATCCGCCGTCAGAAGAATACACTACATCACCAACACCAAAAACAATAAACTCCGGATCATCGGGTTTCACCGCCATGGTCATGGAATACCATGGGAAAGACATATAAAAAGCAAAATCTACATCAGGGTTGCCTACCACCGTCCAGCTCAATCCGGCATCCGTTGATTTATAAATTCCCTTAATGCCTGAATAGTAGCCACCGCCTGACTTTTCAAAAGCGGCGTAGAGTACCATCGTATCACTTGGCGCCTGCGCTATCTCAATGCGCGCAAAGCTACCGTCTGCAGGTAAACCGGAAGTCACGGGTTGAAAAGTGCCGGAATCACCGCTTGCAGAATAGAAAAGTCCCGACCCATTTACACCTATCCAAACATCGCCAGAAGGAGTGACCTCCAGGTCATTAATGGTTTTGGTAGTGCTGTAAACATTCTGTAAAGAAATGCCGCCATCGGCAGAGCGGTATAGTCCGCTGCCGCCTGTTGCAATATAGAAACCGTTACTGTCAACCGGTGAGGTGGCCATTCGCGGCAGTATATTAAAATCAGTTCCGTCTGTTGCGGGAAGGTGGTTGAAAGTGACACCATGATCGGTACTCTTATACAGACCGTTACCCGGAATGCCAGCGGAGTTGCCGGCACCCTCGCCGGTAGCAGCGTAAAGGATATCAGGATTAAAATGATCCTGTGCCAATCCTGACACGGCCAGAGAACTCATATAATCATTTACCACCGACCAATTTTTACCGGAGTCAGCGGAGTACCAAATGCCGCCTGATATTCCGGCTGCAAAAATATGATCACTATTTTCCGAGTCGAGTAGAATTGCGCGCGTTCTGCCGCCGATATTTTTCGGCCCGAGCTCCTGTACATTAAATAGCTGTTCATCACGATTGTTCATCTGCTGCTGATGGGCTTCAATAGCAGCAAAAGGTAAGCGCGGTATATTGCCGCTTGCATCTTTTTTCATGCGGAGATACTGATCCCAATAACCGGGATCAACCGGAAGTTCTTTATCATTTGCTTCATTCCATACATGCGACCAGGATGGCGAGGCAAGAAAGGTGGGTAATTGCGCAATGGTTACTGCAGGTGAAAACAGGACAGTCAGCAGGAGTAAGATTGATTTCATGGTGTGGACGTGGCAGCAAATATATGGCTATTGCATAATTATTATTTTCTACTTTTAGCACCGGTCATATTGCTGTCATTCACTGTAGTTGCTATGCATACTTTTCGAAAGCTTTCTATCATCATGCCGGTTTATAATGAAGGCAAAACCATTCACCTTATACTTGACCGGATCAAGAATGTAACTTTAATCAACGGCATTGAAAAGGAAGTGATCATCGTGAATGATTGTTCCAGAGATGATTCGGAAGAGCGCATTCAGTCCTACCGGGAAAATAATCCTTCGGTAAATATTCAGTATTTCCGGCATGAACAAAACGCCGGAAAAGGGGCGGCCCTGCACACCGGCATCAGCAAGGCAACTGGCGAATACCTCATTATACAAGACGCGGATCTGGAATACGACCCTGACGAATACAACATCCTGTTGAAGCCTATCTTATCCGGCTTCGCGGATGTCGTTTATGGTTCAAGATTCATGGGAGGCAAGCCACACCGGTTGTTGTTTTACTGGCATTCCATCGGTAATAAGATGCTTACTTCGCTTTGCAACATGTTTTCCGGTCTGAATATGACAGACATGGAAACATGTTACAAGCTTTTCCGCACCGACATTATTCAATCGCTGAAACTGAAAGAAAAACGTTTTGGCTTCGAACCGGAAGTGACCATCAAGCTTTCCGCAATTCCTCACGTACGCATTTATGAAGTTGGCATTTCCTACTATGGTCGTACCTATGCCGAGGGTAAAAAGATCAGCTGGAAGGACGGGTTCAGGGCCATCTATTGTATTTTGAAGTACGGGATTGTTCAGCGATAGGGATGCTGTGTTGCAGTCAGTGAAATCATTCCATTAACTTCAGTTATCAAATGCTATCAAAGTTCACTATTGTCATTCTGTTCTTAGCGGCAACAGTGGTCTATGTTATTGGGCTCTTCATTAATGTGATGGATGTGGATGCGGCACAGTATGCTTCCATCAGTAGAGAGATGATGGAGAACGGCAGTTGGCTGAAAGTGCTTCACCGCGGCCAGGATTACCTTGATAAACCGCCACTGCTATTTTGGTTGTCGGCATTGTCTTTCAAATTGTTTGGTGTCAGTAATGTTGCTTACAAACTGCCAACCTTTTTATTTACCCTGTTGGGCGTGTATTCAACTTATCGCATCGGAAATACTTTGTTCAACCACACAACGGGTATTGTTGCAGCCATCATCTTATATACCACACAGGCTTTTTTCCTGTTTAACAATGATGTCAGAACAGATGCCTTGCTTACTGCTAATGTAGCTTTCGCCTGCTGGCAGTTGCTTGATTTTTCCAGCAGCAAAAAATGGACTCACTTGCTGCTGGGATTTGCAGGTGTGGCGCTGGCGATGATGGCGAAAGGGCCGATTGGCGCGGTGGTGCCGGCGGCCGCTTTGCTTTCACATTTTGCTTTCAGGCGCGAGCTGAAAAAGGTAGGCTGGTGGCAATGGTATGTGGGAATTTTCTTCGCATTGATACTCATGCTGCCGATGTTGTATGGGTTGCAACAGCAGTATGGAAAAGCCGGTCCGCTGTTTTTTTTCTGGACGCAAAGTTTCGGCCGTATCACCGGAGAAAATGTCTGGCACAATGATGCCGGCCCATTTTTCTTTGTGCATAATTTTGGATGGTCTTTTTTACCATGGACATTATTAGCCATGCTGGCATTGATCACAATTGTTTTTCAGCTTGTCATGAATCGTTTTGGCACGCAGTCCGTACCGGAAGCATTTACGGTGGGTGGATTTATTTTGCCATTCATCGCCTTGTCATTTTCTCACTATAAATTACCGCATTACATTTTTGTCGTCTATCCGTTGTGCGCTGTGATGACGGCTGGATTTATTGTCGGCCGGGAAAGCAGTTACCGGAAACTGTTCCATGCGCTTCGGTATATTCAATTCATCACCGTCATGCTGTTGATGGGAGCAGCTGTTTATTTATGCTGCGTCATTTTTCCCCTCCCTGATATTTTTACCTGGATGGCGGCTGTCGTGCTGATGCTGTTAACTGTATACCTGTTCGTCCGCTCCGGCAGCGGGCTGCAACAACTGATCGCGCCATCGGGCATGGCCATTGTTGCCGTTAATTTTTTACTGAGTGTGCATGTTTATCCTGCTTTGTTAAAGTATCAGTTTGGCAGCGAACTGGCAGTCATCGTAAAGCAGGAGAAGATTCCGGCAGGCAAAATATATTTCTACCAATGCAACAGCCATTCATTTGAGTTTTATGTACAGGCTATTATTCCTGTCCTTAAAGAAAAGGAACTGGCTGAAAAGATCAGCGCAGGAGGAGACTGCTGGCTGATTGGTGGTGATGATTTGCTGCAGGAAATAAAGAACGAACAGTTGCAGGTTCGCCGGCAGCGGGAAGTAAACTATTATTCTGTTTCGTTACTGACACCGCAATTTCTCAACCCGGAAACCAGGTCGCAAACATTACGAAAAATGTACCTCGTGAATTTGTGAGGACCGTGTAGGCAACCGTCGTGTCTGCTGCTCACACACTGGTCAGCTCTTTTTCTGCGGCACACTTTCCAGGTGATTGAGGAACTCATCAATCTGTTCCGCTCCAATGCGTTTGGCACGAATCACCTTCTTGTCATCCAAAATATAGATAACCGGTGTGCTGTAAATATCATACAACTGCCGGAAGTTGCTCTGGTGGTTTACATCATTCACATTGATCCAGTCCAGATTTTTTTCACGGATAAATTTCTTCCATTTTGCTTCATCTACTTCGATGTCCACAGCATACACCTTCACTCCTTTCGTCTTCCACTTGTCATATACCTCTTTCACCTTAGGTATTTCTTTCTGGCAATGTCCGCAGTCCGGATCCCAGAAAACAAGGATGGTATATTTTGCCGGTACCTTGCTCAGTATCTGCCACTGTCCGAGTGTGTCTTTCAATGCCAGTTCCGGAGCCGTATTACCGATAATATTAGGTGCAATTTTGCGGGCGCGGTCGATGATCTTGACCTGTTGCGCAGAGTCCAGCCAATAAGCTTGTCCTGTCATGTAGTATTTCTCCACCATGTGCACAAACACTTCGTCCATGCCCATTACTTTGGAGGTCTCATAGTTGTAGGTGATCCACCAAAGCACATATTTGAATACTTCGCTGTCTGACTTCGCTTTCTCCACCACATATTCAGCGGATACATTGATGGAATCCGGGATTTGAGGCGTCAGCACATTCATATATTTCTCCACTTTAGGGGCGAACAATGGTGTGCGAAGAAGCCTTCGGTCAGCGAAATCCACATTATCGAAGTAATGCGATTTATAATACCGGTAGGCATAGGTTGAATCCTTTCTTCCATTCGGCAGCGTGGGAATTTCTTTTGGAATCTCCGGCTCAGGGAGTGTCCTGAAAATTTTGGCGAGAAAAGTCTCCGGATACTGCTGCAGAAAATTGTTGCGGTAACCACTCATCTGCTCATCGCTTTTCTTTAACTCTTCGCTGATGGCTGTGCTGTCTGATTTTGATGCAGCTGTTTTGAGTTTTTCCTGTAACTCCATTGATTTTTTTTGCAGCTGTACAGCAAACTTCAGGTAATCGTAAAACTGTTCATTGTCTTTTGATCCTTTAATCTTCATGTTGTTAATCGGATCATCCCATATTGTTTCCATGGTGAAATGCTGCTCTTTATCCACGAGCATTTCAAAATACCGCTTATCAGGAAACACAAAAAGATAAATACCACCCGGAAGACTCATTCTTCCTTCAAATACAACCGTGCCGTTTACATCGCTCCGAACTGTATCCTGAATGTACTGCTTATCACCGTAGTAATTCGCCAGATAACAGGGTGTATCCTTCATAGCAGGAATGTGAACGATGATCTGGTAACCCGGTTTTTGTGAATAACCTGTGACGGATAAGGCGATTTGCAAAACAAACAAAGCTGCAATGGTGCGTGTAAACCTTTTCATAGAGCGGTAAAAATAGGAGGTTTTAAAATATTCAGGTGGGGCGCTATTCGGTTTAACAACTTTTTAAGAAAAGAATCACGGTTGATTTATGGATGAAAAATCATACTGGTTACGCGTGGAAATCGAAGAATAGGTATTGAATGGTGAGTGTTGAACATTGAATATTTGATAACCATTACCGAATAATGAATAGTTGTCATAATCGAAGGTATTCAGGGTAGTTCATTCCAGGCTGTAATAGCTTTCAGGGTGTCTTTACACCGACAGGAAATATGTTTAATGTTGTTAGATTTATATGGGCTAACTATCAAGTTTATTATGAACGACAATACAGTGCATGAACCAGGCCGCTTGGCGCGTCCTGCAAAATCCAACATCTCCGGAATGAGAAGATGGGTGCCTGGTTTGCAGATGCTGGCGAGTTACCGTCTATCCTGGCTAACGAGTGATGTAACGGCTGGCTTCGTGCTCACCACTATGCTGGTGCCTGTTGGTATTGCTTATGCCGTAGCTTCCGGCGTACCTGGCATCTACGGACTTTATGCCACCATCATTCCGCTCCTGGTGTACGCATTGTTTGGACCGAGTCGCATCCTGGTGCTCGGCCCCGACTCTTCGCTGGCAGCCATCATCCTCGCAGTGGTGTTATCCTTATCAGGGGGCGATGCAGGCAAAGCCATAGCGGTGGCTTCTTTGATGGCCGTTGTTTCAGGGCTGGTTTGCATTTTGGCAGGTGTATTTCGCCTGGGATTCATTACAGAATTGCTTTCCAAACCCATCCGGTATGGTTATATGAATGGAATAGCGTTAACTGTACTCATCAGCCAGGTTCCCAAGATGCTGGGTTTTTCGATCGAAAGCAGCGGCCCTCTGCGCAATATCTGGAGCATCGGTGAATCCATTTTCAACGGTCAGACAAACATCACTGCATTGATGATAGGAGCTGGCACCCTGTTATTAATCATCATACTCAAGCCCTATAAACGCATTCCAGGAATTCTAATAGCAGTAGTGGTTGCTACATTGGTTGTTGGCTTGTTCCGTCTAGACCAGACTGCATCGGTGAAAGTGCTGGGATCATTACCGCAAGGGCTGCCTACATTCAGCATTCCGTGGGTCAGTCTTGCAGATCTTCAATACATCATTATAGGCGGCTTTACGGTTGCCCTTGTTTCATTTGCAGATACCAGCGTATTGTCACGCATTTATTCCGTCAAAACACGCACTTATGTCGATCCAAACCAGGAAATGATTGGTCTTGGAGCAGCCAATCTTGCAGCAGGATTCTTCCAGGGATTTCCGATCAGCAGCAGTTCATCTCGTACACCGGTGGCAGAAGCTTCCGGGGCGAAAACACAACTCACTTCGGTGGTGGGCGCCTTCTGTGTCGCTTTGCTACTGCTGCTTGCACCTGATCTTTTAATGTATCTCCCTAATAGTGCACTGGCCGCCGTGGTTATTTCTGCAGCCATCGGACTTTTTGAATTCGCCGATTTGCGTCGCATCTATAATATACAGCGATGGGAGTTCTGGTTGTCTGTTGTATGTTTTTTGGGAGTGGCTGTATTTGGCGCTATTCCAGGCATCGGCCTGGCTATTGTCATCGCCGTTATTGAATTCCTTTGGGACGGATGGCGCCCTCACTTTGCCGTCCTTGGTCGTGTAGAGGGAGTACGCGGCTATCATGATATTAAGCGTTACCCTGATGCAAAGCAGTTGCCCGGCCTTGTTTTGTTCAGATGGGATGCTCCTTTGTTTTTTGCGAATGCTGAACTTTTCCAGGATGAGATATTCAACGCTGTTTCCAATGCCTCCTCTCCGGTTAAACGCATTGTAGTAACCGCTGAGCCGGTAACGAGCATTGATGTTACTTCGGCGGATATGCTCGGGCAACTCCATAAAGCGTTGTCCGAATCACAAATTGAATTGCATTTTGCAGAAATGAAAGACCCGGTGAAAGACAAGCTGAAACGCTTCGGCATTTTTCATGTGCTTGGCAAAGATATTTTTCATCCTACGATCGGCTCTGCTGTTGACAGATACCTCGAAGATTATAAAGCAGAATGGAAGCCTTAAACCAATAGAGAACTGAAGAATAACTTTGAATAGCTACCGGTTTATTTTAAACCCTAAGCCCATCTTAGACATAGCGGAGCGGGATTTATCAAAGGAAGAATTCCGGTTAACCGGCTCTGATGAACGTATTGCCATTAGCAAGCTGCTGATGGAAATACTCAATGTGCAAAAGCAGCATTGGAAATTAGAAATTCCAAAGCTATCTTTGCGGCCTTGTTCAAGGCTTCTTCCTTCAAATGAATAATATTTGCCAGGAAAATGAGCCGGCCAACTTCTTCCCAACGAATTAACTAACATCCCTAATCTCAATACAAACATTTCATGCCCAACATTGGTAAAATAAAACAGATCATCGGCCCGGTAGTCGATGTGAGCTTTGCAGCCGAAGGTTCCAAACTCCCTGAAATCCTCAGTGCATTAGTAGTAACCCGTGAAAACGGGCAAAAGGTGATTCTGGAAGTGCAGCAGCACCTTGGTGAAGACAGTGTGCGTACCGTAGCCATGGATTCCACCGAAGGCCTCAAGCGTGGTTTGGATGTTGTTGACACAGGGGCGAATATCAAGATGCCTACCGGTGACAAGATCAAGGGCCGTCTTTTTAATGTGGTAGGAGAGGCCATTGATGGTATTGGGGAAGTAAGTAATGAAGGCGGTTATCCGATTCATGGCCATCCGCCAAAATTTGAAGACCTGTCTACTCAGTCAGAGGTGCTTTATACAGGTATTAAGGTTATTGACCTTATTGAGCCTTATGCAAAGGGTGGTAAGATTGGGTTGTTTGGTGGCGCTGGTGTGGGTAAAACAGTTTTGATCCAGGAACTGATCAACAACATCGCTAAGGCGTATGCAGGTATGTCGGTTTTTGCCGGAGTAGGAGAACGTACAAGGGAGGGAAATGACCTGCTGCGTGAGTTTATTGAATCCGATGTTATCCGCTATGGAACTGAATTCAAGCATAGTATGGAAAAGGGCGGCTGGGATTTGAGTAAGGTGGATCATGCGGAACTTGAAAAATCACAGGCCACCCTCGTATTCGGACAAATGAATGAGCCGCCCGGTGCACGCGCACGCGTTGCTTTGTCGGGCTTGACAATGGCAGAGTATTTCCGGGATGGAAACCCGAATGAAGCCAAAGGACGGGACATTCTTTTCTTTATCGACAACATATTCCGTTTCACCCAGGCCGGCTCTGAAGTGTCGGCACTTCTTGGCCGTATGCCATCAGCCGTTGGATATCAGCCAACGCTTGCCACAGAAATGGGTGTGATGCAGGAACGTATCACTTCAACCAAGCGCGGTTCCATCACTTCCGTGCAGGCAGTGTATGTACCTGCTGATGATCTTACTGATCCGGCACCGGCTACCACTTTCGCTCACCTTGATGCGACGACCGTATTGAGCAGGAAAATTTCCGAGTTGGGAATTTACCCTGCCGTTGATCCGCTCGATTCTACTTCAAGGATTTTAACGGCGGATATTGTCGGCGAACAGCATTACAATACGGCACAAAGGGTTAAGTTGATCCTGCAACGCTACAAGGAATTACAGGATATCATTGCCATTCTTGGTTTGGATGAATTGAGCGATGATGATAAACTGACGGTATCACGTGCACGCCGCGTTCAGCGGTTCTTGTCACAACCATTCCATGTGGCAGAACAATTTACCGGATTGAAAGGTGTATTGGTTCCAATTGAAGAAACGATCCGTGGATTTAACATGATTATGGATGGTGAAGTGGACGAATATCCTGAGGCAGCGTTTAACCTGGTGGGAACGATTGATGACGCGATTGAGAAAGGGAAGAAGCTGATGGAAGCTGCTGCAGGGTAACAATACATCCTGGTCGCAGCTTTTTTGTGTGATTATCCATTGTTGACAAAACAGCCGCTGCGGAGGTTTTGCCAGGTTGATTACCGGATTATCTTATCACTAATGCATCTGGCAATTATACGCAGAAACTTCGCTGCAGTAAATCAGAAAGGTGAATGATCTTGTAAAAAACAAAAAAATGTTTTCCGCTCAATGAAATCAAGTAAACATTAATCACTCTACACGCATGACGCTCGATATCCTTACGCCCGAAAAAAAAATTTACAGTGGTACTGCCGAAGCCGTATCCTTTCCCGGTACAGCCGGCGCTTTCCAGGTGCTCGACCATCATGCACCACTGATTTCTTCTTTGAAAGAAGGAAAGATAAAAGTTCGCAGCAACAAGGAGTTATTGCTGTTTTCAACCAAAAGTGGATTTGTTGAAGTGCTGAATAATAAGGTAACCGTGTTGGTGGAAGGCGCTGAACCTATTGAGCAGTAAAGTCTTCAGGAACATATCATTTATCCGATCGGGCCTCCCTCGGGAGGCTTTTGATTTTTGACCCCACATTTTACAATGCAATACAGCAGCGGGTTTAACGCCGGCGCAACACTGCTTAGGGTTTTCGAATCATTTTCTTTTCTAATAAGAAGGAGCAAACACCTAACTGTGCTGAGTCACGGAGAAGCGTTTTTTTATTGAAAAAATCAGCGTTACTAAAACTCCTGGCGATAGTAGTTTTAGTTTCTCACCAGATCCATATTTTTCCTGATAACCTGCTTCACCTGCCATTTCAGGTCTTCTGTACCTTGCAGAAGCATATCTGTTTCTGATGGATAAGGTGCAGGTCCTACTTTGATCAATGCGGCGCTTTCTCGGGTAAGGGCTTCCAGGTCACCATTGGCAATAGCCCAGGTATGTTGGAATATTTTATTCGAAGAAAAGGGTTCGCTGTGCAGCATCGAATGATTCCGTGCATCATAATAGTCAATGGAACCGTTTATAGCAGCCGTTTTTTGCTCCAGGTATTCAGTGACACCGCACCGGATGGTTTTTGTTTTTGGTGTTTTGATGTCGTTGCCCAATGAGTCTTTTTTTACATTGCCATTGGCATCCAGTGCATAGATCCATCCATCCTGTACACTCTTTGTTTCTGTACGCGCTGCAAGCGTGGTTTGCAGGTCAGGAGAAATCAAAATCTGCCGTATGTTGATTACGATATTATAATCCGTTGAGCGTGTATTGCCGGACGGGCCATAAAAATTCACCCATTCTTCGTTGAGATCAGAGAGCGGCATAGTGGTAACCTGTTGTTCCAGGGCTGCATAAAGGAAGTTGTTGGAGTTATTTTCCAGCGTAACAAAAACCTGGTTGGTTCCTTTTATCTGTGCCAGTTTAATCTGATCATGAACATCCTTGTATTCCGGATAAATACATAAGAGCTGTTCATAAAGATCATAAGCTGCCCTGGCTTGCAGCCGGTCGTTGCTTTTCAGCTTCTGGCCAGCGAACACATACAGATATTCCGCGGCGTTTTGTTTCGCGGCAATCAGTTCCTCATCCCGCACAAAAGTGAAGCTGGCGTCACGCTTCTTTGCGGACATGTGCAGCGGGAGCAGAGGCTTGATCAGGTTGCCATACAAGGCTAATGCAGAGAACTCGTCATAAACCGGCAATACATTTTCCGGACGTCCTTCCTTTCTCAGAAAGGTGATCCTTTCCATTCGCTGACGATAGAGTTTTGCATAGGAAGCTTCCAGGTAACTGATGGCTTCTTCATTTTCCGGATTCGATTTTAGTTTTTTTACGGATAGCTCCACCGCTTTATCAAAGTTGCCGGAACGATAACTTTTTTTCACCGTATTGCAATTCCAGGCCATCAGTGAAAAAGCGAGGATGAACAGCATTGTCCTGTTTAGTGGAAGATGTAAGGTTCGCATAGGGGACTTGATTTCCTGAATGGTAAAGCCGGAAGTCAAAGTACAGGCAATTTTCCCGGGATGAAAAACATTGAACCCGCATGTGGAGACTGACTGCCGAATCTGGACCATTTCGTCTGAAAAATACTATTCATTTGCAAAGCATTCTTAACGGTTGGGAACGGAAGTCAATCTATATCATTTCTGAGATGCAGCTCCAAAGGTTTTTAAATATAAAAATGCCGAATGGAGAGGAAACAGATGGAATGATGGCAGGATTTTTCAACCGCGTAATATTTTACCAATATGAATTTCCTTATGCGTTTTTCATTTGCGCCTATATGCCATAAAAGGTGAATGAAGTAAGCTATTTCATCAAAGCAAAGCACGGTTAAAAAAAACGGAACGTCAGCCGCTATTCACAGCGGAAAAAGAATTAGAAAAACTAAAAAATTTAACAGGTAGGAAAATAACGGATCGTGATTGCTGAAGGGTGTCATTTTTTTGTCAAATAATTACCTACGTAAGGGTTCGTGGTATAAATTTGCCCACGCAAAAAATCAGGTGCTTATGAGGTCAATGCCACACGTGTGCCCGGAGTGTTTTTTTATCAAGGTTTCACAGGTTCATAGTATCGGTTTTATTATTGCATTTTATTTCGGTTACCGCCAGCTACGCTGAGGTAACGGCAGACAACGGTCAAAAACTTTTCAAACAGTATTGCACTTCCTGCCATCAGCTGAATAATAAGCTGGTAGGGCCGGCGCTTAAGGATGTACATAAGCGCCGTTCAGAAGAATGGCTGATCAAATGGATTCGTAACAACGCTGCTCTTCGTGCCACAGGTGATAAAGATGCTTTGGCCATTTATACAGAATACAATAAGAACGAGATGCCTGCCTTCCTTAGTTTCAAGGATGACGACATCAAATCAATCGTTGAATACATAAAAGTTCAAAGTGAGGCTCCGGCTACACAGCCCGGTGCCGCTGCTCCTTCCGCAACGGGTGCGCCTGCCGAGCAACCATCTTTCTGGCTCTATTGCGTGGTCGGTGTTTTATTAGTGATCACCTTCCTGCTGATGCGCACCAATACTGTATTGAAGCGCCTTGCCTATGACAAATTAGGAGAGTCATTACCGGAAGAGCGTTCCTTTTTAAGCCGCTTAAAATCAAAGCGTGCCATCGCTTTCTATGTCATTGCTGGCGTCTTTCTTTTGGGTTTTACCATTACCGACAGCGCCATGCGGCTTGGACGCTCAAAAAATTATGAACCGGTGCAGCCGATTGCGTTTTCACATGAGCTGCATGCAGGCATTAACCAAATCAATTGTCTCTACTGCCATTCAAGTGCAGAAAAAGGAAAAGTGGCGGGCATTCCGCCTGTCAGCACTTGTATGAATTGCCATAAAGCTGTTCAGCAAGGCGAGAGTGAAGCAGGAACAAAGGAGATCCAGAAAATCTATGCAGCTTTTGATAATAACAAGCCGATTCAATGGACTAAAATTCATAACCTGCCTGACCATGTTTATTTCAATCACTCACAACATGTTGCCGTAGGTAAAATTGCCTGCCAGACTTGTCATGGCCCCGTGGAAACCATGCCGGTGATGTACCAGTTTACCAGTTTGTCTATGGGATGGTGCATCAATTGCCATCGTCAGACAAATGTCCAGTTTGGTTCAAATGATTATTACAGCATGTACACCACCCTTCACGAAGAATTTAAAAATGGTAAGATTGATAAAGTTACAGAGGAGATGATGGGCGGGACCGAATGTCAGAAATGTCACTATTGATTGAGCGAAAATAAATTCCGAATGGAACAAAAAAACTACTGGAAAGGACTTGAGGAGCTGCATGAAGATCCCCGGTTTCTGAAAGAGCGCGACAAAGAATTTGCTGACGAATTGCCCGTAGAGGAAATCTTTGATTCATCTATTGTCAATAAGCCAGCCAGCCGTCGCGACTTTTTGAAGATGCTTGGTTTCAGTGTCTCGGCCGCTACACTGGCTGCCAGTTGCCGCATTCCTGTAAATAAGGCAATTCCTTATGTCATTAAGCCGGAAGAAATTGTACCGGGCGTTGCCAATTATTATGCGTCCACTTTTTTCGATGGTAATGATTATTGCCCTGTTCTGGAAAAGACACGCGATGGCCGCCCGATCAAAATCGAACCGCTGAACAGTGTACACATTGCTGAAAATTCCCCTAACCGTTTTCTATTTGGCGGAACCAGTGCGCGTGCACAGGCTTCCGTTCTTTCCCTCTATGATATCACCCGCCCCCAACAGCCAACCGTAACCGCAAAGAAAGCCACCTGGGAAGTGGTGGATGGTGAGATTCGTACAAGGTTGATGGATGCCAAAAGCAAAGGTGGAAATATCAGGATACTCACTCCAACGATACTGAGTCCTTCCACGAAACAGGTGATCGCTGATTTTATGGCTGCCTATCCGACGGCAAAACAAGTGGTTTATGATCCGGTATCTTATGCAGGTATTGCCATTGCCAACGAAAAAAGTTTTGGAAAGCGGGTGGTACCGGGATATCATTTTGAAAACGCTAATGTGATAGTTTCCATCGGCGCTGACTTCCTCGGAACCTGGATTTCACCGGTGGAATACACACGGCAATATGTTCGCAACCGTAAAGTGTCGCCTGAAAAGACTGACATGAGTCGCCATTACCAGATTGAATCACGCCTGTCACTTACCGGTTCCAATGCCGATAAACGCGCTGTAGTGAAACCATCTGAAGAGGCAATCGCAGTAATTGCCTTGTACAATCAACTCGCTGCTGCTATGGGAGCGGCAACCATTTCAGGCGGCACGGTAACTGGCAAAGCTGAAAAAGTAATCGCAGCCGCGGCCACTGACCTGGTTGCGAATAAAGGAAAATCACTCGTGGTAGCCGGTTCCAACGATGCCAATGTACAGGCTATCGTGAATGCTATCAATGTACTGCTGGGAAGTTATGGTAACACGATCAACCTGAATCAATATTCCAACACGCACCAGTCAAGTGATAAAGACATGATGGTGCTCCTGGATGAAATGAATAACGGATCAGTAAGCACCCTGATACTTTATGGCGCTAATCCGGCATATGATCACATGAATGCAAAGGGATTTGCCGAAGCCATTAAAAAGGTGGAAACTTCTATTTCACTTAACGACAGAGCTGACGAAACAACGGCACTGTGCCGCTATCATTGCCCGGATCATCATTACCTCGAAAGCTGGAATGATGTATCCGCGAGAGCCGGATTATTCACGATGTGCCAGCCAGTTATCTGGCCTTTGTTTGATACACGGCAAGCCCAGGATAGCCTGTTGCGCTGGATGGGAAATACAGAAGATTATTACTCCTATATCAGGAAGAACTGGGAGAAGAATGTGTTTCCTGCACAAAACAAATACAGCGATGCACAGACATTTTGGGATATGTGCGTGAAGGAAGGTGCTTTTGAAATTAACACCGAAAGCAGTACTGTTCCGGCTTCCAATATTGATGTGGCATCCGCTGCAACAGCAATTATGGCGGGCGCATCAAAAGCAACAGGGCTCGAACTTTCACTGTATGAAAAAATAGGACTTGGAAACGGCCGTTACGCTAACCTGCCATGGCTGCAGGAGTTGCCGGATCCTGTTTCTAAAGTTGTTTGGGACAATTATCTCTGCGTCTCCCCAAAATTTGCAAAAGACAACGGTCTGGAAATGGATGTGGTATCGCATCATACCGATATGGTGAAGGTTACCGCCGGAAATGTTTCCATTGAAGTGCCTATATATGTTCAGCCTGGCCAAACAGATACCTCCGTTTCGCTGGCACTTGGTTATGGACGAACCAAAGCAGGCCGCGCCGGGAATGATGTTGGGCAGAATGCTTATCCTTTTGTATCATCAAACGGAGAAACCTGCATTTACAATATTGCAGGGGTAACGGTTACTAAGCTAAACAGGAAGTATGAGATTGCAATGACTCAGACGCACTTCAGTTTTGAAGGACGCGATGCAATCAGGGAAACCGTATTAACAGAGTACAAAAAGCACCCGGAATTAAATAAGGAAGAAAAGGAAGAACTCAAACACCTTTGGGCGGAGACGCTTTATCCCGAACAAAAATTTCCCGGCCCTAAATGGGGGATGTCAATTGATCTGAACTCCTGTATAGGTTGTGGAGCATGTGCTGTTTCCTGCCAGGCTGAAAATAATGTTCCTGTAGTTGGCAAGACAGAGGTAATGCGGGTGCATGAAATGTCGTGGATCCGAATTGACCGCTATTACTCTTTTCCCGGGGAGCATGGTACAATAGATAAAGAAAAGGAATACGACCATATCCAGGATTACCAGGATGTACAGGTTGTTTTCCAGCCAATGCTATGTCAGCATTGTGATAATGCTCCCTGCGAAAATGTTTGTCCGGTTTCCGCTACCAACCACAGCAGCGAAGGGCTGAATCAGATGGCCTATAACCGTTGTATTGGTACCAGGTATTGCGCCAATAACTGCCCGTATAAAGTTCGCCGTTTTAACTGGCTTGACTATACCACTGCCGATGTGTTTCCATGGAATGAACCATGGAAAATACCAACACTGGGGATCAAAGATCCGGGCATGACGGATGCCATGACCAGGATGGTCTTGAATCCTGATGTAACGGTTCGTGCTCGAGGTGTGATGGAGAAATGCTCCTTCTGCGTTCAGCGGATACAGGATGGTAAATTACATGCGAAGAAGGAAGGCCGTCCGTTGTTAGAAAGCGATGTGAAGTCAGCCTGCCAGACTGCCTGCCCCGCAGATGCTATTTCATTTGGTAACCTGAATGATGAAAAGAGTGAAGTGCGCAGGAATCATGAAGATGGACGCGCTTATTACACGCTGGCTGAACTGAATACCCGTCCGGCAATAGCCTATATGCAAAAGGTGCGCAATACGGATGAAATGGTTCCGGGAGGAGAGAAAAAGGAAAAAGCCGCTGCACATTCATAAGCAGCTAGCATAACCGGTCTCTCCCGTGG
>JBGAWA010000173.1:0-3132 GCA_044227805.1 Chitinophagales bacterium
GGCTGGCATCGCGTTTCTACGCCCGCAATATCCTAAAAAGGAATATACGGCTCGAAGCCATCATTAACCAGCGTACCGGCGAGTTGACGCATGCCAATGAAAACCTCGCCATCTCGCAAAAAAGCCTGGAGCAATCTATCACCGTTAAAAACAAACTCATCTCTATTTTGTCGCACGATATTATCACTCCTTTAAGGTTCATTGGGCTTTCGGCAAAAATGGCCGTCCAGCGAAAGGGCGATGATGGACCCATGCTGACAAAAACGTTGGGTGATATTCAGAATGCTACTGTGAAATTGCACGACAATGCCTCTAATATCCTGGAATGGATCAACCTGCAGAACCAGAGAATAACGGTGCATATTTCTCACGTGCCGTTGTTTTCGGTTGTGGATGAACTGTTTCATCGTGTAAAGGAATTGGCCGAGCAAAGGAATATACAAATGGTCAATGCCGTGTCAGAAGACTTTATCGTCAGTACCGACGCTCAATTGCTGAATATTATATTATACAACATCATCTCTAATTCCATTAAGCATACGCGTCACGGTGTTATCAGGGTTACGGCTATTGATGAGTCTCCGCATTATCGAATAGAAATCACTGACAATGGCAACGGCATTCCCAAGCAAATTCTCGAGCGCATCAATGCACCATCTGCAGAACAACTGCTCAGAGGAGGCTTTGCTGAAAATGATTTCGGTGGAAGTGGACTGGGTTACTTGCTGATCCGCGACCTGTTGCCATTGATAAGCGGCTCTTTTATGGTACAAAGCGAAGAAGGAAAAGGAACAAGTGTGCAACTTACTTTTCAATCACTGCCAGCCTCAGGTTCTTTTTCCTGATGAGGAAAGGACAGGTTTTATCGCTGCATTAACCTGCATGTTTCAGTAGAAAAATCCCGCTTCCCCTGTAGGTTCAATACTTGCGCCGGATACGTCAAAATGTGACTTTATAAAGGAAGGCGTTACTGTACCGGTAACCGGTTCTTTGTTACAGGTATAATTGCTGTTATGCTGCACTTTACATTTTTTCAAGCTGTTCTAACATTCTGTTGGATTGCGATTCTTAAAATGGCTGCTATTGCATTCTCATTCACTTTAAGAAAAAATAATTCATATCAATTTGAGGCAAAAACTTACTCCATCAATTTATTGCTTCATAGGAAGAATTGCTTTTCAGGTCAATGCTTGTATACGGAATTTGATTAATGTAGTCAAAATTCTACAACATGCTTTTTGCTTTACTTGAATATTTGTTTCGAATAAAAAGCATTGAAAGAAATTTTTCAAGCTTCCCAACTCTTAAAATTTTTAAAAACAAATTGATGATGAACACACGTTTAAGCCGCAAGAGCAACATGCACAAAACTGCGCAATATGGTCCATACCTGTTGTTGCTGGTTGTTTTGTTGATCATGAACACAGGCAGCAGCCTGGCGCAGATTTCCGGAACAGCCTTTCGTGATTTTAACAGTAATGGCACGAAAGGAACTGCAACACCTAACCTTGAGCCAGGTGTGCAGGGCATCATTGTAAATGCCTATAACAGTGCGGATGTGTTGATAGCATCCTACACTACAGGCTCTTCGGGTACCTATTCCATTCCAGCCAGTGGCAGCACCTATAATGGATTGTGATTCCCTCAGCAGCTACCCCTAATTGTAACCTTGATAAGGCATATGATTATAGCGGCTATTCGGGAAGCGTGTATGGGTCGGGTGTTCAGTTTGTATCGGGTGGTGCGTCGGGTGTAAATTTTGCCATCAGCAATCCTGAAAACTATGCATCATCTACCAATCCGAAAGTGTTTGTACCGGTAGCAAAAAATGGAAATCCCTTAGGTGGTGGAACAACAGGCACCAGCGGTGCTATCGTGTCATTTAACTATACCGCCACCGGAACAGCTTCTCCTAATAACCTGGTGAAGCAAAGCGCGGTAGGTTCCGTTTGGGGACTTGCCTACAGCAAGCAGGCTGATCGCCTATTTGCTGCAGCATCCCTGAAAAGACACTGCGGCTTTGGACCGCTGGGCAGTGGTGGTATTTATAAAATTGACCCTTCTGCAAATGATCAGGTTGTTCAGTTCTACAATATGGACGCCAACGGATATTATACACGCTGCAATACCGGTTGCGTTACTTACGGATCCGGAACTTCCTATACGTTATCAGGCTCATCAACTAATACAGTTTCTTATGTTGGCAATGGTTTGGGTGTGATTGGAGATAATACACAACGCGGATTGCCTTCAGGATTAGGATCCCCGGGTCATGATCCCGCTGCATTCGGTCAGATCGGCAAGGTTGGTTTGGGAGGTATTGAAGTGAGTGAAGATGGGAAATACTTGTATGTAATCAACCTGTTTGATCAGAAATTATATGTGCTCACACTGGACAATGCAGCTAACCCAACTTCTGTAACAGCTGTGGCAAGTTATTCCCTGCCTACTCCTCCGCTGCGGAGCGTTTGGGAAATTGGCAAATTTGGTTCAGCTAATACATATACCGGTGGCAATAACGGAACTGGATTTTATGATGGCGGAAAGGGTGTTCAAAGACCTTTCGCTGTAAAATATTATAAAGGCAAAGTTTATATTGGAGCCGTTACCACTGGTGAGAACGGTGGTGTGGCAACGGTCGATAATAATTCAGGAAACCCTGAATACACCGACTTGTTTGCTTATGTATGGTCATTCGACGGATCAAGTATATCATCCACTCCGGTTCTGCAGTTCCCGCTTAACTATCCTAAAGGTATTACCACTAATTTCAGTGATTGCCCTACACGCAGCAACTGGCTGTCCTGGATCAATTCTATGGAATCAATGGGAGGCGGCAGCGGTGCATCCAAACTTACTTATCCGCAGGCAATCATGGGAAGTATTGACTTTGATGTGGAAGGGAATATGATTCTTGGTTTTATTGACAGAGCTGGTAACCAGGTCGGTGCAAGAAATTATGGCCCCAATCCTTCTTCTACTTCCATCTATGAAAACTTCAACGGAGGCGACATACTAAAAGCATTTCGCAATACCAGTTGTGATTGGAAAATGGAAACATCTTCGAACCGGAACAGTACGCAGAATGATGGTGAAGGACCGGATGGCGGAGAGTTTTTTTACAATGACAAC
>JBGAWA010000058.1:0-27224 GCA_044227805.1 Chitinophagales bacterium
CATATACTTACAATAAAAAGTACACCAAGCGGGTTGCTTATTTCAGTATGGAGTTTGCCGTTGATCAGGCATTAAAAATCTATTCGGGTGGACTGGGCTTTCTTTCCGGATCGCACATGAAAAGCGCATATGAGCTGCAACAAAACATGATTGGCATCGGCATCCTCTGGAAATACGGATACTATGATCAGATCCGAAAGCAGGATCAGTCGATGGATGCGCTCTTTCTTGAAAAGAACTACTCATTTCTCGAAGACACCGGCATTCGCTTTACGATAGAGATAAACAGTCATCCGGTTTGGGTAACGGCGAAATACCTTGCGCCCCATTATTTTAATACGGTGCCGATGTTTTTTCTGACAACCGATATTCCGGAGAATGATTACCTCGCCCAATCCATCAGTCATCACCTGTATGATCCGGATACGGCGGCAAAAGTGGCGCAGTTTATCTTACTTGGTATTGGCGGCGCAAAATTGCTCGATTACCTCAGCTTCAATGCGGAGGTCGTACATCTCAACGAAGCGCATGGTTTTTCATCCGCCTTCTATTTATACCAGAAATACAAGAGCCTGGAAGAAGTAAAAAAGCGATTGGTGTTTACGACGCATACGCCGGAAGAAGCGGGAAATGAGAAGCATGATATTTATCTGCTGCATAAGCTGGGTTATTTCTGCGGATTGTCATTGGAAGAAGCACGGGCGCTGTCGAAAACAACAGGCGATATGTTCGATCATTCACTTTGCGCATTACGCTTCACCCGGCTTGCCAATGGTGTTTCCCAGTTACATGGAAAAGTTTCCCGCAGCATGTGGTCGAAGCATGAAGGAATCTGTCCCATTATCGCCATTACCAATTCGCAAAACAGCCATTACTGGGTAGATGCCACGATGTATGAATTCATGAGCAAGCACCGTTACAAATACCTGGTAAACCGTAAAAAATATTTGAAATCGAAATTATTCGAAACTGTTGCGGACCAGACGGGAAAAATATTTGATCAGGATATTCTCACTATTGTCTGGGCACGCCGCTTTGCCGGTTATAAACGCCCCGACCTCATTACACAGGATATTGACTGTTTTGAAAAGCTCATGTCGCGTACAGATCAACCCGTGCAAATAATCTGGGCGGGCAAACCGTACCCGACAGATTATGGCGCCATCTCCACGTTTAACAGCCTTGTTCATCTTTCCAAGAAATACAAGAACATGGCTGTGTTGGTGGGATATGAGTTGCGGCTATCGCGTGAATTAAAAGCCGGCGCCGATATATGGCTCAATACACCACGTGTACCGCGGGAGGCTTCCGGCACTTCGGGTATGACGGCTGCGATGAATGGTGCCATCAATTTTTCGACAGATGACGGATGGATACCGGAATATGCGACAAAAGAAAATTCATTCATCATTCCATGGGCAGATCAGCAGGCTGCCGTCCACATTCAGGATATGCAGGACATGGAACATCTGTATGAAATACTCGAGCAACGCATCATCCCGATGTATTATAAGAAGCCATCGGCCTGGATTAAGATGATGAAGGAGAGTATGCATAGCGTGTTCCCTGTGTTTGAATCGGGCAGGATGGCAGATGAATATTATGATGAATTATATAATGGATAGAACCGCATGACAGCGTGAAGTCCGGTAAGGGTGTGATGAATAAGTACCGGCAAGAGGCCGTGCAGCAGCCTATAGCTGTACGGCTTTTGCATTGTATCTTTGACCTGAATTTTTAATGGAACTATCGCGCTTCCTACGACGTAGCGGTGTTACGGGGTTGCTCATTTTTTTCAGAAAGGAAAATATTTCATTACCCTCAGCAGTGTTTCGCCGGGATTAAACCAGTTGCTTTTTTTGGGGCTGCCAAATGCGGGATTAGACCTGTATTCAGTATTTTTTCTACATCATCAGTAAACCGGATGCCATGCTTAAGCTAATGTTTCAGTGGTTGCTGTTGTTCATGCTGCCTTGCAGCGCTGCAGTGTTAGTCAATTGTAACGGTAATGTGGGAGCCAAAGAATATGCGGGTGAAAAGACAGGAGTGGCCGTTGCCGGAAAAGAACCGTTTGTATTGTCGGAAGAGTTTAAGAGCTATTGGTATGCGGGCAAGGCAGAACTTTGTTCCTACCATCTTGAGCAGGCACGCTATGGCGAGCAACATGCAGGTAATGCCATCACCATTTTTGTCACGGAAGATTTTTCCAGGTCGAAGCAGGTGAAACTGGATCGACCTGAAGATGCCGGAGACGATCGTTTACCTGCCTTCAAGCTAAATCTTGTGAAGAAATTCAATACCGGGATTTATCCGTATTCCATGATGCTGTCTGTTTTCTCACCGGTTGACCTGAATAGCTATCCGGATGCGGTAAAAGTGACGGCCAATGTGCAGGAATGGTGCGGGATCACGTATATGCAAATGAACAGGCAAGGCAATAAATACCATGTGGCATCCTTCTCTTATTTTGAAGAGGAAGGTGACAAAGCTGAAAATTTCGAAGATTGTTTTCCTGAGGATGAATTATGGAACCTGATCCGGATGGCGCCGGATAGGTTACCGGTGGGTGAGCATAAGTTGTTGCCGGGAAGTTTATACACCAGGATGACGCATATACCGCTGCAGGCTCAGCCAGCCAAACTGTCGGTAAAGGAAAATGGAACAGAGAATATTTATTCCATTGAATACCCCGCGCAAAAGCATACCCTGCATATTCATTTTGAAAAGAACTTTCCCTATAAAATCACAAGCTGGGATGAAACCTTTCCCGGCTTTGACGGAAAATTACTGACTACCACGGCTACGCTGAATAAAACCATCATGAGTGATTACTGGCGGCATCATAACAATGCAGATCGTGTGCTGCGGCAACAATTGGGATTGCCGGAGGATTTTCAATAGGCAGCGGAGATTGAGCAGCGTTGCACTCAGCAGATACTTTGGTGATGGTATGAAACAGCATTACGTTCAAATTACGCATACACCCTTTAATTTTTGCGGCCGCAAAAAAATCATGCTTACATATTTCTCCTGTATTGGCCTCCCACTTCAAACATGGCATGTGTAATCTGGCCGAGTGAGCAATATTTAGTTGCCTCCATCAGCGATTCAAACATGTTTTTATTTTGAATGGCAACCGTTTGCAGTTTTGATAAAAGCTGCGGAGTAATGTCACTGTATGTTTTATGCAGTTCGCTCAGCATACTGATCTGGTATTCTTTTTCTGTGGTGGTGGCGCGGATCACTTCTGATGGAATAATCGTAGGTGATCCTTTTGAGCTTAGGAAGGTGTTCACTCCCACGATCGGATATTCGCCATTGTGTTTCAGCGTTTCGTAGTACATGCTTTCTTCCTGGATCTTGCCGCGCTGGTACATGGTTTCCATGGCACCTAATACACCGCCACGCTCCGTGATACGGTCGAATTCGGCCAGAACAGCTTCTTCCACCAGATCTGTAAGTTCTTCGGTGATGAACGAGCCCTGCATCGGGTTTTCATTTTTCGCGAGTCCCAACTCCCGGTTGATGATCAGCTGAATGGCCATGGCGCGGCGCACACTTCCTTCTGTGGGCGTGGTAATGGCTTCATCATATGCATTGGTATGAAGTGAATTGCAGTTGTCGTAAATAGCATAAAGAGCCTGCAACGTGGTGCGGATATCATTGAAATCAATTTCCTGCGCATGCAGGGAGCGGCCGCTGGTTTGAATGTGGTATTTCAGCAGCTGCGACCGTTCGTTCGCTCCGTACTTAAGTTTCATTGCTTTGGCCCATATTCTTCTCGCAACACGGCCGATCACCGCATATTCAGGGTCGATGCCATTGGAAAAGAAAAAAGAAAGGTTGGGTGCAAAGTCGTCGATGTTCATGCCGCGACTTAAATAATATTCCACGTAAGTAAATCCGTTGGCTAATGTAAAGGCCAGTTGCGTAATCGGGTTGGCGCCGGCTTCTGCGATGTGATAACCGGAAATGGAAACGCTGTAGAAATTACGCACCTTATGCCTGATGAAATAATCCTGTACATCACCCATCAGCCGCAACGAGAATTCCGTTGAAAAAATACAGGTGTTCTGTGCCTGGTCTTCTTTCAGGATATCGGCCTGCACGGTGCCACGCACCTGGTGCAAGGTGTTTTCTTTAATCTTTTTATAAACGTCAGCATCGAGCACCTGGTTGCCGGTAACACCAAGCAGCATCAAGCCGAGTCCGTTGTTTCCTTCCGGCAAGGCGCCCTGATAGGATGGCCTTACGGTACCTTTTCTTTTATAGATTTCCGCAATCTTCTCATTCACTATTCCGGCGAGACCGTGTTCGACGATATACAACTCGCATTGCTGATCGATGGCGGCATTCATAAAGAAACCGGTGATGATGGCTGCCGGACCGTTGATGGTCATGGAAACTGAGGTCTTCGGATCTGCCAGGTTGAAGCCACTGTATAATTTCTTCGCATCATCCAGGCAACAGATGGAGACGCCGCTGTTACCGATCTTGCCATAAATGTCGGGCCGGTACGCAGGATCCTGTCCATACAGGGTAACGGAATCAAATGCCGTGGATAACCGCTTGGCGGGAAGGCCCAATGAAACATAGTGAAAACGCTTATTGGTGCGTTCCGGTCCGCCTTCACCGGCAAACATTCGGGTGGGATCTTCTCCTTCACGTTTGAATGGATAGATGCCTGCGGTGTAAGGAAACTCACCAGGGAAATTTTCTTTCAATGCCCACTTCAGAATTTCTCCCCATGCCTGCCACTTTGGTGTGGCAACCTTTGCGATCTGTGTATGCGAAAGTGATTCAGTATGGGTTTTTACTTTGATGTCTTTGCCCCGCACCTTATACACGTAAAACTCATCGCGGTAGTTTTTGCATTTCTCTTCCCATTGTTCCAGCAGCTTCCTGTTAGCTCCGTCAAGTTTCAGCTCGAGATGGGCATAGGCTGCGTTCAAATGTGCAATGGCTGTTGCTGTATCCTCTTTATTTTCTGCCCCAACCTGAAGCAGGTTACGCGAAATGTTTACTGCATAGAGTTGTTGTGCGATCTCGCTTTGCTGTGCTACCCATTGATCATACTTCCGGTTGTTGTCTGCAATTTCACTGAGGTAACGAATACGTGCCGGAGGAATGATGTAAATTTTTTCACTCATCTCTTTGGTGATATCGAGATGGGGCTTCAAGGCGGCGCCGGTTTTTTCAGCAATTTTTTCCATCACTGATTTGTACAGCCGGTTCATGCCGGGATCATTGAATTGGGAGGCGATGGTTCCGAAAACCGGAATGTCTTCGTCATCCACTTCCCACAACTGATGATTGCGTTTGTATTGTTTTTTCACATCACGCAATGCGTCGAGGGCTCCCCGCTTGTCAAATTTGTTGAGTGCAATGATATCGGCGAAATCCAGCATGTCGATTTTCTCAAGCTGCGAGGCAGCCCCGTATTCCGGAGTCATCACATACAGGCTGATGTTGCTGTGTTCGACTATTTCGGTGTCGCTTTGGCCGATACCTGATGTTTCGAGCAGGATGAGATCAAATTGCGCCGCTTTTATGATGTCAATAGTTTCTTTCACATACTTGCTAAGGGCAAGATTGGATTGTCGAGTGGCGAGCGAACGCATAAACACCCTGTCATTGCGGATAGCATTCATCCGTATACGGTCGCCGAGCAAGGCGCCACCGGTTTTACGTTTGGAGGGATCCACTGAAATGATGGCGATGGTTTTATCCCTGAAGTCAAGCAGAAAGCGCCGCACTAACTCATCTACCAATGAAGATTTTCCGGCGCCGCCTGTTCCGGTAATGCCGAGCACCGGTGTTTTATATTTTCGGGACAGCTGATGCACCTGATCCAGTAACGCTTTGGATTGCTCCGGGAAATTTTCGGCGCCTGATATCAGCGTGGCGATGGCATGCGGATTCTTGCTTGTTAATTGGTTCACTTCGCCATTCAGGTGCATGCCGGTCGGGAAATCACATTGCTGCAGCATGTCGTTGATCATTCCCTGTAAACCCATTGCCCGCCCATCGTCAGGAGAATAGATCCGCGTGATACCATATTGATGAAGTTCTTCCATTTCTGCAGGAAGTATCACCCCACCGCCACCACCGAATATTTTGATGTGGGGGCAGCCTTTTTCTTTCAACAAATCAAACATGTATTTGAAGTACTCCATGTGACCACCCTGGTAACTGGTCATCGCAATGGCCTGCGCATCTTCCTGAATGGCACAGTCCACCACTTCCTGTACACTGCGGTCGTGGCCGAGGTGAATCACTTCCGCACCACTTGATTGAATGATGCGCCGCATAATGTTGATGGCGGCATCATGACCATCGAACAAAGAAGCAGCAGTAACAACGCGTATTTTATTTTTGGGCTTATAGACTTCTTGCTTGGTCATTGTACAGCGTGCATTTTCGGGAATAAATATAGCACTTAGGGTATGACCTTGTGCGGCGAGCGACAAACTTTGAAAAGGTATTCTCGTTTCGTTGTAATGTCAGATCGATGCTATAAAGCTGAGGCATGCAACCGGGCAAGTGAATTTTTGATAGTTACATTGGTGAGGCTGTCATCTTTGAAATACCAGTTGAGTGGTTGCTGCGTGGTAGTTCTGTCATCACTATAGTGAAAGAATAAAACAGCTTTCACGGCGCTGTATTTTTGTGGAAGGCTGTCGAGTGCCTTTTCAAACCATTCGCTCCTGTTGCCACCCACGCCAAGGGAACCAAACTCTGTGAGCATGATGGGTTTTTTGAAGGAAGCCAGTTGCAGATAATACTTTCCAAAGATTTCATCAAAGGTCCACCACTTGCTCCACGAAGCCACTGTGCCATAGTTGAGCGTACCACAGCCAATATAATCCACATAGGAATCGCCTGGATAAAAATCCCTGAAGTAGCCATAAGCAGGATGAGGACTGTAAATCCAGATAACATTGGTGGCGCCTTCCTTAATAAAAACATCATGGATATGCCTGTAGGCGGCGATAAATTCCTTAGCTGTATTATTCTGCGGGCCCCATGGGTAGCGATAGGGATCATTCATTTCATGGCCGACACGAATGAAAATCGGTGCTTCTGTTTTAGCCGCTTCGTTGGCCCATTCTTTAATATAAAAATCATAAACGCCATTGGCTACATCCTTCAATCCGTGTTTATCGCGCTTATCGATTTTCTTCAATTCCGGATGTTCCCTGCTGTCGAAATCGGTGAGCCACGGTTCCCAGGTGATTACAGGCAGGGAACCGAGTTCGAGGATGCTTCTGAATTTCTGCAATGGGAATTCTTCATCTTCCTTGCTTCCCCAGGCACAATAAATATGAATAAGAGGAAGGGTTACCTGTAAGGAGTCTTCCAGGTCGATGATACTTTTGAAATTCTCAGTAGTGTTGTTGTCAAATGCACCGAATAAAATCCTTCCCGGATCTTTGAGAGCGCTTGCATCATGCCGGTATATTTCAAACCAGCTGAGTTGATCGGCCCGCCGGTCTTCACGTTGTTCGATGATCACTTTTTTCTCCACGTTATTTGCCACTTGACCAGTGAACTGGAAGAAGTTTGAAAGAGGTCCACGGGTAGCTTTCCCCAGCAGCAACAGCGCAATCACAAGGGCCACCGCTATGGCAACAGCGATCAGCGTGGTTGATATGCGAAATACTTTATGACGCATGCTGCGCAGTTTTCAGGAGGAGTATATCAACCGAATCCCAGGGATCTTCCGCTTTTAATTTGCGTGCTTCGAGGGCTGCAAAAATTCCACCGAGTGACATGGTGAAGGCAACGAGTGCAAAGCCGATCATTGCCCAGGTTCTTTCAGCAGTAGCTACCAGCTGTACCTCTGGCATCTGGTACCGCCGATAAATGAACAATCCAATGATGGTGACCAGGAAAAGAAAAGCATGAATCAATAAAGGCCTTGCAAAAGGGGTGAAATAGCCGGTTACAGCTTTTTTGGCTGTTGGTATGTAAGGAATATCTGCATTCACCACACCCAACAAAAAACCAATGAGGAAGACAGGCCAGCAGGCATACTTCAACACCATGCCTCGCCAGTGCAGGCCACGTTCAGTAGCAGGATGACATAACCAACGCTGCATAAACAAGTAGGAAGAGATGCCAAACAGCGCCACAAACGATCCATGCAGCACAAAATCCGTGAAAGGCATGGTGGCAGGAAGAATACCTGTAAGGAAAAAGATAAAAGGGAGAAGGGTAAAGAAGAACTGAGTGACGCCAACGAGATAGTAGGTGCCGATCGTAAAGTAGGAAATTCGCTGCCAGAATGAAAGGCGGCGGAAGAGTTTTGGTATTTCAACAAAAGTGACTTCAAACACACCGCGCGACCATTTGAGTTGCTGCTTGCAGAAGGATCCTAAATCTTCGGGTACCAGTCCACGACTGATTACTACCGGATTGTAGATGGATTTCCATCCTGCGGCATGGAGACGGATAGAGGTGATCAGGTCTTCTGCCAACCCAATGCCATGGCCACCGATACTTTCGAGAGCTTGTCTCCGGAAGGTGCAATTAGCGCCGATGGCAACAGCACAGCCAAAGCCATGTAAACTCATCTGCGTGGGTCCATAAAAGGAGTAAGTTTGTTCGGCGGCTCCTTTCGCCGTGAAGGAACGGTACTGATTGTAATAAGCCTGGCATACCTGCACAAAGCCGACTTTCTCATCCTTAAAGAATCCCAGTGTATGATCAAAGAATTGGGGGAAAGGAATGTGATCGGGATCGAGTACCAGTATAAAATCTTCAGAGGTTAACCTGAGCGCCGCATTTATTTTTCCGGCTTTGGCACCGGGAATGCCTACAAGTTCCAGCCATACAGCATTATTTTTTTCCGCCACTGCTTTAAAACGCGGATCGCGCGTATCATCCAACAGGTAAGTAGTGTGAGGATAATTGATGGCTGCACAGGCGGCAAGCGTCTTTTCAAACATTTCCAATGGTTCGCCCGGTGAACTTGTGGTGAAGATAGCGACACGCAAATTTTTTTCCGGTAATTCAGCAACAGGCTTCTGTATGCCCAGGTTGTTGATCCATATTAAGACAAGCCGGATCAGTCCCCACCAGAAGATAAGGCTGAGGGTGATAAAGAAAGTCCAGTCGGCAACATGCATACGGCGAAACCACCAGTCAGCGAATATCAGCACACTGATGATGCCTGCCGTTGCCAGCACTATCAAAACAAAGCGGTCGGCTGGATGAATGTCTTTTGCTTCGCGGAACCTCCATAATTCTTTGTCACCCTTTCTTATCATTCCAGCAACTGATTTTTAAACTGATGCCAGCGAATTGGCTGTAGTAAAAAAAGGTATGGCGATACACATATGATCCACTCAGGGTGATTTTGTCAGACGCTTTATAGGTACAGGAGGCGCTCACCTCAAACGGCGTGTAAGGAGTCGCCACGGCATAACCGGTAGTAAGTTCGACGCCAACATCCGTGGTAGTCAGATAAAGGTAAGGGGCATCTACATGGGCGAATACACCCAGATGCAGGTTAAGCCCTGCAGAAAATTTTGGTGAAGGATGCATGAGAACAGACAGCAATGCTGAATGTATTTGTTGATTTTCCGGAGTGAAGTATGGATCATAAACTCCTTTCATGGTGCTGTCGGAGGCATAGTGGTCAATAAATTCCTCGTACGTCTCCCCCGGCACATACCTGCTTTTTTCTGAATTGCTGAAGTTGAACCCATAGCCCGCTCGCATTTCAATGGAGGAAAATTTAAACGGTGGTGAAAAGAACCATCCAAATAAAGAGGACACCTTGTTGTTGTCGGGAAAAGTATTGGCATCAATTCCAATGCTGCCGTTCCAGCTTTGCTGATCATTCCATCCAATAGAACAGGCAAGGTGGGTCTCACTGATATTATTCCGCTGACTCGCGATGGTATTGAAATAGGGCTTGCGTTCCAACAGGAAATCAACCTGAACATGCTTTGCAAATATCTCCTGCGCTGCCACGCTTCCCGTCCAGTCAATATGATGGCCAACCGGAAACTTAACTACGCCCAGGTTGCCTTTCAGCGATAAGCCGATGCTTTTAAACTGAAAAAGATTGCCGGCAGAAAGCAGCAGTGGAACCCGTGAACTATCCTGGAAGAAAAATACAGGTGAATAGAAGGCGATTGAAGGAGAAAAGTATCTGTTCACATAAAAACCACTTTCCGCACCCGGCAAAAAGTTTTGCATGGGCTGGTCATCCCAGCCGATGCCGGCATTGAGAAGCAACCAGGGTGACATAGCAGTTTGGATCTCAGTCAAAAAGGATTTCGCTTCCAGATGCTGATCGTAGCTGATCAGCGCTTTTTCACTGTATTCTTTTGCGGACTCATAATTTCCTTCGTGAAAAAATATCCGTGACCGTAAAAGGAGACCATCAGCATAATAATGATTCATGGATTCGGAAAGTTGTAATATGGAATCTGCTTTTTTCCATTCCTCCATCCCTATCAGCGACCTCACGTAATCCAGTTGCAGCAACTCTTTTTGAGGCTGTAGTCGTAGTGCCTTATCATAGAGTTGCATCGACCGATTATAATGATGTCGCCAGTATTCCGTTTGCGCGAGCAACCATAATGCATTGATATCTTCCGGATGATTTTGATGATAAATACTCAGCAATTCAGATGCCTCCCGGAGTTTTAACTGATTACGTAACTGACGGGCAAGTTGGAGAGAATCTTCACCTGTCTGTGCAAATGAAACACCCTGCGTGAGAAAAAAAATGATGGAACAGGTGAAGATTGTTTTGCTGCAAGTGGATGCATAAAGACGGTGAATGCCGCTGAAGCTGAAATGCATTGGTGCTTATTGACTGTGAGTCTTACGACTCAAAAATATCAGTTTGGTTTAATCATAAGCTGTATTTATTATTCAAAATCACTATTGTCCGACAAAAATAAAACTAAGGGGTGGCACATGGCCACCCCTTTTGATTAGCTTTCAGCATTAAGCACAACACTGGAAGCAATGAACCAAAGTAAGACTTTTGTCGGACAGCACATATTCAAAATAGATTTTATTGTAATTGATCGGTGTTTTTATCCTGCTGTAACGTTATGCTGCATGGCAGGGATGAGGTGCCGTTTACTACCTCTCTTTCCTCTTGAAATAACAGCGGGTATAAACCTTGTTCAGTTGTTGGCAAAATGGCATTGAACAATGAATGAAGCAATAGGTTCATTTGCAGAGGTGAAATTAAAAAGCGGGTGATGGCCGATGAGATAGCGTGTTCTTGCATGGGAAATAAATTTGCTGCAGCTTGCAGCTAATAAAGTCGAACATGCTAAAAATCAGGGAAAGCCATCCACTTTCATTTGCTGCCTTTTTGTTTAGCATCTTTTTTCTTTCCTGCAACGGAAGCGACGATAAGCTGGGATGTGATGGGCTATTACCTCTATCTTCCTTCTTTTTTCTATGATGACATCAGGCAGCTGCACCAACTGCCATACATCCTTGAAAAGTATCATCCGGTAAACGGCTTTTCAAATGCCTTCCAGTTGCCGAATGGAAATTACCTGATGAAATATTCAATGGGTATGTCGCTGATGTACCTTCCCTTTTTTGGTATCGCTCACCTCTGGGCGTTGACCGGAAATTATGCGGTGGACGGATTCTCCTTTCCATACCAGGTGATGATTTCATTTGGCAGCATCCTGGTAGCATGGATAGGGTTATGGTTTGCAAGGAAAAATCTGTTAAAGTTTTTCGATGACAGTATCGCTGCTGCGACATTGCTGGTGCTCATACTTGCCACGAATTATTTCAACTACGTGTCGTTTACCGGTGCCATGGCGCACAACTATCTTTTCACCATTTATTGCATAGTGATCTGGCTGACCATACAATGGTTTGATCATCCATCGCTTTATCTCAGTGCAGCCATCGGATTTTTAGGCGGACTCGCAACGGTGACCCGGCCTACTGAAATCATTATTCTTTGCCTTCCGTTTTTGTGGGGCATTACACTATGGAAAGGCATTCCGGCAAGGATCCTTTTTTTTTGGCAACATCGCAGCCTGGTGTTGGTTGCCGCCGCGTTCTTCGCCTTACCTCTTCTGCCGCAGCTTCTTTATTGGAAAGTCCTTTCTGGAGAGTGGCTGTACTACAGCTACCAGGACCAGGGCTTCAGCTGGACACATCCGCATTTTTACGACGGCATTTTTACGTATAAAAATGGATGGCTGGTTTATACACCGGTGATGTGCCTGGCACTGATTGGTTTCTTCTTCCTTAACAAAAGAGCACCAACCGTTTTCTGGCCTGCGTTGATTTTTTCACTCATCAATATTTACATTGTATTTGCGTGGGATATCTGGTGGTATGGTGGGAGCTTCGGATCAAGGGCGATGATTCAATCTTATGCCATTTTGATTTTCCCGCTGGCCGCATTCTTTGATACTGTACGCAGGCGAAGAATGGCCGGAGTGGTTACACTGTTGTTTGTTTTATTTTGTTGTTGGTTGAATCTCCTGCAGACCTATCAGGCACATGCCAAAGGAATCTTTGAAGCAGAAAACATGACCAGGGCATACTATTGGAAAATATTCGGCAGGACAGCGATCCATCCTGAAGACAAAAAAATGCTGGACAGTAAAGAGGAAATGCCAGCAGCGCTTCAGCAACACTTGCAGTTGATCGGCGCATTTAAATCTCCGTTGTTTGACAGTCTTTTTAGCACGAATGCATATGCAGCCGGCCTGCTGATTCAATTGAACGAAAGCACGCAATCTTCGAAGCCTTTTACTGTTCCTGTAAGCCACGGACAAGAATCATGGTTGCGCGCCAGTGCAAAAATATATTTTCCTCAGAAGGAATGGGACACCTGGGGCATGACGCAATTCATCATCAAATTACAGTCGGAGCAGCAAGAGGTGCGCGGTAATATGATGCGAATTCAACGGATTACTGACGAGGGAAAGTGGCAGCAGGTGACGGTTGATATCCACTGTTTGCCTTCGCTGCGGGCTGACACCCTGGTGATCACCTTCTGGAATGCCAACAGTAAGAAAGAGATTTACATTGATGATCTCAAAGTCGAACAGGCAATTGTAAAATAGACCTGTTATATGATTCATTGAGGCATGCCTGGTTACCTTGTGATGACTAATTCTTCAACGAAAGTTTTTCCATCGAGTGTGATATAACAACCATAAATGCCCGGAGGCAGGTTACTCCCGTCAAACATCAGCCTATATTCACCTGCTGATTTCTTCTCCTGCTGCATGAGTTTTTTTATTTCCTGTCCTGATAAATTTCGTAAAGAGATGCTCACAACAGACGGTTGTGTGAGATGATAACTGATGGTGGTAAGCGTCTCAAATGGATTGGGAAAGGCAACAATGGCATTTGCACCGTTCTCTTCAGGCAGTGCTGTTGCCGTATTCACTTCAAATGCAGGCAGGTGAATATCGTCGAGCCAGGCAGCATCGGCTCCATCGGAGAAGTAACCGTCTTTTGCATACACCCATTTAAAGTTGTGCCATCCACTGTCGATAGAATAGGAAGACAGTGACCAGGGTAATTCACCAGACCAGCTATTTTGCAAGATGCCATCAATATAAAATGCCAGTGAATCGTACCCGGCTTCAGATGAAATTTTATGGACGAAAGTAAGAACGTCATCAAATTGCACCGGCAAAACTATTTCCAGCGTCGAAGATTGAAAGTCGTTGACATTGCCCGATTGCGAACAGTAACTGCCTTCAAAAGCATAATCGGTAGTGGTGAACCAATTGGCAGTGCCACTCAACTGCCAGTTGAATGAAGAAAGATCACCGGTTTCAAAATCTTCTATCGCAGGACTGATTACAGTAGTGAAATTCTTTGTCGCACTGTAGGCTCCTGTTTCCAGTCCGCAGGTTAAAATTACGGGTAAGCCAAAGGTAGCATCCGGTGCTACTGTCACCGAAAAGGTGGCTGTTTGATTTTCTCCTGCTACGAAGTTGCCGATAGCATAAGGCGTATTGTTCACGGTGATGAAATTACTGTTAGCGGTCAGATCAGCAATCGCATCGGCGCTGTTGCTGTGTCCGTTGTTGGAAGTGGCGATGGTAATGAAAACAGTCTCCGCAGGATCTATATGTCCATCACCGTTGCCTCCTGTTGCATCATCAATCACGAGGGTATTCACCACGGGAACCGGAGCATTTGCCTGTAATGAAAAGGAAGAGTTCCAGGTTGCCGTAGTGTTGTCTGAAATAATGCAAGTGAATGGAATGACATGTCCATCCGGTACATCACCTGCCAGTTGGAGGGCAAACGCATTGTTTTGCAGAGCGGAATCGTTGCTCTCTACAAGGCTATACGAAGCCGTTGCATCGGTCATGGTGACATAAGGATCGGTAGTCATCAGTGTTGCATTCACACCGCTTGCATCAGCAAGGCCAAGGTTCTTCAGCGTAACATTCAATTGAAGCTCCTCATCAAAGTCTGCCATTCCATTATTGTTGCCCTGTAAATCATTGATGCTGGTGGCGCTGCAGAATACAAATGCTCCCGCTGGTTGCTGTGTCGGAATATTCGTGATGTAAGGTGTTTTATTATATCCAGTTATGGTAAGAAGCAGTGTATCGTCAATTGTGAGCTGATTGAAGGTGAGATCTGCCATGCCGCCTGAAATTGTTGCGGTAGCGATGATGGTGCCCTGTACTGTCAGCGCAGCCAATGCGCCATCCGCATCACACGTTACTGCAAAATGAGTGCTGCCCAGTTCCAGGAAAGTGTCATGTGTGGCAGTAATGGCAACAGGCGCTGCTGTTCTGACCTGCAATGAAGGATCTCCGAAAAGAGTCCAGGTGTCTGTCATGTTGAATCCTGTTGCGCCGTATTTATCATTCATGCTAAAGCATCCGTTAATGGAGAGTCCGCCAAATGTTTGTTTGATATTTCCTTCATAGCTCTCTGTCAGCAACAGGTTCATCTCGTCCTGTGCCTCCATCGGTTCTGCCCATGCCTGTAAAATGGTGGACATAAAAGAGGCCACGGCACCAGCCGGCTGACCATTATGACTGGATCGCGCAAGTGCCTCTGCAAGGCAGGTGGTGCCGGTAAAATTTCCAACACTGCAACCTACTACCCACATAAAAGGCCATTGTTGAGTGTTTGTGAGGTTGTTGGCATCTGTGGTCGTGAAGTTGGTGGTGCTGAGGCTGCTTCCACTGCCATGTCCCGTGTAATTGATAATGCCGGTGCCGTTATTGAATTGTGTTGAAAGATCGCTGGCAACAGGATTGCCCGGAGCATCTGCATTCCCATGGGTACCGTCAAACAATGCGGCCACTGATGTATAGGAATAATCCAACAACTGTGTTCGGATAAGTTCTTCATGTGTAAAATCCGCCTCTCCATCATCGCCTATTCCGGCACCTTCGTTGGAAGCAATGCAGACACCCTTAGAAAAATAGTCTTCCGCCGGCATCGCTTGCTCGTAAGCAATGGTTTTGCTCACCTGGTTAATAATATCTGCTTCCGCTTCCGCAGAAAAACGACCTACGAAAATTTCCTGGTAATGATCATTGCCGGAAATATATCCGTAATCATTATCTGAATCTCCCGCGGCAGTGCTGCTGCAGGCAACTTGCGCCGCATCGCCCGCTAGCAGCAGGAAGGTAAGCCCTTTGGTGTTGTAATAATCCGCCACAAAATTTTTGATGGCTGTTTTGTTATTTCCGATAGAAGCGACGTCAATAATTTCAGTGCGGATACCCTTTTGAATTTTCCAGTCAGCCAATGGTTGCAGGGCATTCATAAAAGGCCCGTAACTGATGATGAGCATGTTTCCTTCTTCTTCCAGCGGATCATAGCGCAGGTCTTTTTTATAATTCAAAAACCGGTTGGAATAAAGCTGCCCGAATGCTGAAACAAGTTTGTTCGCTTTGGCAGCATCGCTGTGCAGTACATTGATAGGCGTGTTATTGTCAGGTGAAAGGGCAACCGTAATCTCCGAATACACACGCAAGGTTTTTGTAACGGCATTGTATTGAAAGGGATACACTATGACGGTTTGTCCGCGTACGTCACGAAGAATATAAGGATCGCGTAACTCCGCCAAATGTTTCGGAAAGAAATGGTTGTCACTATAGACTTCTCCAAAGGTGTAGGCTACGGAAGCCGGATCAGTATCTCTCATCATCGATCCTTTGGAAGGTGCTATCATGATGTTTTCATAATCTGTGTACTTGCTTTCTGTAACAGTTACCGACATGCTTTTATCATCCGGAACAATGATACTGGCAGTGAGCTTCGGCAAATCGGGAAATCCTGCGTTAAGAACAGGTGTTCCCTGATCTGTCATAACAATCACAGCGTTTCCCTTGGGTGTTGTAACAGCTTGTTGCGTCATGCTACCCGGTTCAAACTTCAGTACTATCTGGCTGGCATCATCCGATAATAAAGTGATGGAAGTTCTTTGGGTGGCAGGTGTTTGTGCGAAGGCATGAAATGCCGTGATCAGCAGCGCTGCAGCGAGGCAGGCCACAGAACAGATGAGGCGGGAGCAGTTCTTTTTCATACCTGGAAATTGAAGCACTAAAAGAGATCGGTTGATACGGGCAAATCTAATCTAAATGGCGAAAACGGCAGTTTATGAATGCGGAGGATGATGGGAAGATCTTGAATGGATAAGTTGTTGCCCTGCTGGAAGAAATCCGGTTTTACCTGCATGTTTCAACCTGGATTTTTCCACTGAAAAATCCGGGTTAAACGAAAATATTCCGCAAACGTAAATTGGTACAATCTTTTGGTGAAGCCCGTTTCAATTCAGCATAGTAGTATGTACTGAGCCTTTACAAGTGATGCGCAAGAGGTCTTGAGCGGTTCCTGCTTTCAATTCACCACATCTCCTCTCAGCTCCCTGAAACGTTTACGTGCTTCCACCACATAGATGCTGCCTTTATATTTCAGCAGGATATTTTTATAGAGTTCCATGGCCTTATCATGATCATGCAGATAATTTTCATAAAGCTCTGCCAGCTGAAAGAGTGCATCATCCGCCAGCAGGTCAGTGGAGTAATTTTCATCCACCTGCTCAAACAGAGCTGCGGCGGCAGCATAATCCTGTTTGGCAAGATAGATTCTGCCTTTCGCAAACAGCACATCATCCGCCAGTGAATTTTGCGGGAACAACGTTGTAACGGAATCGAGCGTTGTTAATGCCGCTGCAAACTTATTCTGAAAAAGCAGCAGCTCAGCCCGTGAATACATTTCCATTGGAACGGTGGTTGTATCAAGCCCCATATTATCCGTCATAAAAACCGACAAGGCCAGCGCATCATTGGCTACCAGTTCGGAGGTGGATCCTTTGAGTATATCGAGCTGAGCCTGCGACCAGGGGAAGTCACCCATGTAGAAACTGAGTTGCGCATTTTTGAACCGGGCTTCTTCACCCAGCTCATCTTCTTTAAAGGACTTGTCGACCTGAGAATAGAGCAGGGTGGCTTCCCACACTTCATTTTTTATCAGGTTATAATCGCCAAGATCCAGCTTCAGGTATCCGGTCAGTTTTTTTTCATTGGTGGGGATATTCAGCGCTTCCTGTGCGATGCTGATAGCTTTGTCGATATTGTGAAGATACTTCGCTTCCGGGTTCGCAAAGTCACGCAACGTGACGGCTGTTTGAGCGCTCTTTCGAATTCAAATAAAATAGGATTCGTATTTACGCTCGAGCTGTGTCAGTTCCTCTGCCGAATAGGTATGCGCAATGGTTATTTTCGTTTCTCGGTGGTTAACTCGCTTGAACGGGCAGGCAGGTAGAGCATGCTGCCTTTCCTTTTCAGAAATAATGTACTGGTAGGCCGTGAGTGCGGCATCATAGTTTCCCTCATCAAAGGCTGATTGTGCAAACTGGAATACACGCTGACCGTCTTCCCGGTTACGTTTATCAAGCGCCTTCACCTGCTGAAAAGCGGAAGCAAAATCCTTTCGCTGAATAAAATACCAGATCAGCATTTCTGCATATACTTGGTTCCCTGATTTTTCTGGATTCGTTTGTACAATTCCGATTGCAGGGCGGTTGCGTAGTCAGATGATTCAATCAAAGGCTGCAGTTGCCCTTCCACATCATCCGCCATCGATGGATTATAATCCACTATGTCAAGGTAGGTCCGTATCACTTCCTCGACATTATTTTGTTTTCGGTACAAGGAGGCAAGCTCAGATAAAAACAAATCAGAGTTTTCGGCGCTGAAGATCTTACGTGCTTTCAGATAGCAATCAATGGCGTATTCATTCAGTGCGACGCTTTGAAATTTGTAGGCAAGTTTGTTCACCATTGACACATCAGGGCCCAACAGCTTCAGTGCTTCATCATATTGAGCGGTCGCAGCCTTCTCATCACCCTGGAGGTGATAAATTGTTCCCAGGTCAATATAGTAAGTGAGGTCGCCGGGAAATTTCTTGATCTGTTTCCTGATTACTTTAACCGCATCATCGTATCGTTTCAGGGCAGAAAGGCTTTGTATATAATTTTGGAAAAACAGCATGTTATCCGGTGCCTTGTTGTACAATTTCTCATACATCACTGCCGATTTTTCAAACTCTCCATCCTTAAAATAGTCAAGCGCAAGCTGAACATCCTGCTGTGTTTGGCCCTGCACTGCAGCACAGGGAAGCAGGGCCAACAAAAAAAAGACTGCCGTTTTGTATGCGGTAATCCGCTGAAACAACTTTATCATTTTTTCAAAATTACATAATCAGGCTATGCGGCAACATTATCCTTGTTCATCTTGCGCTGCAACAGACCCCATCCGGCCTTTTGCCAGCAGCCAGTTGAAAAGCAATATGCCTGACAAGGCTCCGGTTGCATTCGCTGCCATATCCATCCACTCAAACCTGCGAAAGGACGTAATGATCGGTTGCAGTATCTCAATCAGTACGCCAATACCGGCTGAGAAAATTAATGCTGCAAACATTGTCTCATAACGGGGTTGTTGCCTCAGCTGTTGTTGGAAGATGCTGCGCATCAAAAGAAAACTCAGTACACTGTACATGATCAGATGCACTACTTTATCAATGTATAATTTTTGAAAAATGGTCGGTTGCGGCCAGTCTTTCAAGGGCGTAAATGAAAGGTAAAGGATCAGGATCAGCCAAAGTAGGAAGTATCCAAAGTTTTTTAACAAAGGCATAGTAATGGGGAAACGTTCACCTAAAAATCTGAACGATAATAAAAGAATATTATTTATTGACCGATCAGCTGCTTATAGGCAGCAGCATCCATCAGTTCGTTGAGCTCAGCAGGGTTACTGATCGTGATTTTCACCATCCATCCTGCACCATAAGGATCTTTATTCACGGCGTCGGGTTGGTCATTGAGCGCGGCATTTACTTCCTGAATCATGCCACCAACCGGCAGCAACAGATCGGAAACTGTTTTCACGGCTTCCACAGTGCCAAAAACGGCATCCTTGCCAAGTGTTTCACCTGCAGTGCCAATATCAACATACACAATGTCGCCCAATTCGCCCTGTGCAAAATCGGTGATGCCAACATATCCTGTGGTGCCTTCCACACGAATCCATTCATGATCTTTGGTATACTTTACATTGTCGGGGAAATTCATAACCTCTTATTTTACGGTAAAGGAACTTTAAAAAAGATAAATAGGCAACTGCTGATGCAATAAATCTATTCAGAATTCCTGCTGCCTGCCTCTTCTGTTGCTTTTTTGTCTTGTTTCAACACCATGCGCAGGATGCTTAACAGGATGAGGCCGGTTCCTGCTCCGATTAAAATGCCCGCGCTAAGATCATTCGTCAAAAAACCCGTTGCCGTGCCGATTAAAAAACAGGCAAGCATAGCCATGGCCGGAATAGCTTTGCGAATGCGCTTTTTTTCCTTCATGACGTAAAAATAAACTAATCGGCAGCACCATTAAGGGATGGACTGAGCTATGAGCTGCTGCGGTTCCCCATGTTGCTGAATGGAAATTATTTCCAGGGCTTAGGTCACATTGCCAAAGCGAAAACCACCCATCACTTTTTTCATTTTGTGTACTTTTGTTTTTTCTTCCAACCGTCAATTATTCATAGATGAAGTTTCATTTCCTGCTGCTGCTGAATGTTCTCACGATTATCAGCGGTTCTGTTGTTTTCGCGCAGACACCGCCTTCCATTGCCTGGCAGATCACTCCGGGCGGACCAGGCAATGATATTATTGAAGATATTTATCCGACAGCCGATGGCAATTATATCCTGTTCGGACTCGTAACGGATAACGGCGGAGACGTATCATCCGATTGCCAGGTAAAGGGGGTGCATGATGTATGGATCGTCAAAATGGACCCGTCAGGCAATATCATCTGGCAGCATTGCTATGGCGGCAGCAAAGAGGAAGGCAACCCGTTTTCTAAAATTATTCAAACCAGCGATGGCGGATATCTTTTTGTAACCGAGTCATGGTCAAGTGATTTTGATGTGGTTGGCCACCATGCTTACAGCGACGCATGGACCATGAAACTGGATGCCAACGGCAATATGGTGTGGGCAAAGTCATTTGGCGGTTATATATATGATGTGCCCAGGAACCTTTATGAATTGCCGGGACACAAATATTTGGTAATGTCACGCACCAGTTCATCAGATGGCGATGTGCCGCCGAGCATGGATTCCCTGCTGTTTGATGCCTGGGTTTTTATTATTGATGATGCGGGAAATATCCTGACCAATAAGATTTATGGTGGCAGCGGGTATGATGATTTTTATAAAGCACTGCCGGCAGCCAATGGTAATATCGCTTTGTTCGGCCTCACCTCGTCCACCGATGGCGACCTAACCGGGCAAAGTGTTGATTCTACGGATGCCTGGGTGCTCACGATTGATACGCTGGGAAATATCATATCGAGCTTTACGTACGGCAGTCCGCATAACGAATACATATTTGATGCGCTGAATTCGGATGATGGCGGGTATGTCTGTTTTGGCGAATCGGGTGATCCGGGTATGCCGGTTGAAAATGGTTCATGGCATGGCGACATGGACTTCTGGGCTATGAAGCTGGATGCTGCCGGTACTGTAGAATGGCAGGGCATCTATGGCGGAAGCGACCGCGAACAATTCAGAAGAGCCTGTAAGCTCCCCGATGGCTCCGGATATTTTATGGCCGGATCAACTAATTCCATTGACGGTGATGTGGTGAATGAATCCGGCTCAGGAAAAGATTTCTGGGTTGTACAAATAGGTAAAAATGGCAAGCTCGCTTCCAGTGTAGCTTTAGGTGGCTCAGGATCTGATTTTGCCTATGCTATTGTGGAGCCTGGCATTGTTGCAGGTGCTGCCTTTTCGGATGACGGTGATGTGATTGACCTGCAGGGAACGTCCGATGGTTGGGTGATGCAACTTGATTATGCTACAGCCATTGATGCTGCATCGCATAGTGTTGATGTGGTATCCGTATTTCCCAATCCGGCTGCCAGCCAATTAACGGTTGACTTAAAAAACAATACCGGCACCGCAACACTTCGCATCAAAAATTTATATGGGAAACAATTGTCTTTTTCAACTGCTGAAGGACGGAAAACATCTGTGGATGTAAGCAACTACCCATCCGGTATTTATTTTATGGAAATAGCACAGCATAACGGATCAGCTGAACCAAAGGTTATTGCATTTGAAGTGATGAGATAGCCTGGTGCTGCTGTCATAATGAAGTTGCCATTCATCAACAATGTCACGATGGGCTCATTGTAAACTTCAAAATGCATAGTGGGTTACATTATCAGGTTACTGTGTATCACATAAAATTTAGGTGCGCATATGCAATTGAAAATAATCCGGGTTGAATTGTTTTATCTGTGAATTCCCTATCTTCGGCATTCCAAAAAATCGCCGCTTATTGATTCTGACGTTTACCTGCAATTAAAAAACAGTTTGTTAGTAATTTGGACATTGTGCCCACCGGCGGTAAAACTTATCTATTAGGTAAGATTTTTCCGTTGCAGGGTCATGTTCCTGATATCTCCTGAAAGACAGATCGATTGCTGAGCACGCTTGCATGCCTCACAATCGAACAATCTTCCATCAGCTGTTTTAGCGGCTATTTCATTTGATTTCTTTGGAAAAAAACAAACATGGCGGTAAAGATCAGTAAGCAGGATGCCCTGAACTATCACAGTAAAGGGCGCCCGGGAAAGATTGAGGTGGTATCAACCAAGGAAACCAAAACACAGCGTGACCTTGCGCTTGCGTATTCACCCGGAGTGGCTGAGCCCTGCCTGGAGATTGCTGCTAACATTGACAAGGTTTACACCTATACTACTAAAGGCAACCTGGTGGCTGTCATTACCAATGGCAGTGCTGTATTAGGGTTGGGAGATATCGGCCCAGAAGCGGCTAAACCGGTCATGGAAGGGAAAGGAATCCTCTTTAAAATTTTTGCAGACATTGATGTTTTTGATATTGAGTTGAAATCAACAGACATCGATCATTTTGTTGCTGTGGTGAAGGCCATGGAACCCACCTTTGGCGGCATAAATCTCGAGGATATCAAAGCGCCCGATTGCTTTGAAATTGAATCGCGGCTGCGCCAGGAGATGAATATTCCGGTGATGCATGATGACCAGCATGGCACAGCTATCATATCAGGCGCGGCCCTGCTTAATGCCCTGGAAGTGGTAGACAAGAAGATTGACGAAGTGAAGGTGGTGGTTTCCGGTGCCGGCGCTTCCGCACTTTCCTGTGCTAAGCTTTACGTCTTTCTGGGTGTAAAGAGGGAAAACATCCTGCTCGTTGATCGTGCCGGTGTTATTCGCAGCGACAGGGATGAGATTGATGCTTACAAGAAGCCATTCGCCACCAGCCGTGATGTGCACACCTTACAGGAAGCGCTCAAAAAAATCCCATCATCTTCGCCCTGGCGAATCCCGACCCGGAAATTCCATACAATGATGCGCTGGAAGCTTGCCCGGATGTGATTCTGGCTACGGGCCGTTCCGACTATCCTAACCAGGTGAACAATGCGCTCGGATTTCCATTCATCTTTCGTGGTGCACTCGATGTGAGAGCAAAGGAGATCAATGAAGCAATGAAGCTGGCCGCCGTGCACGCGTTGGCCGACCTTGCAAAAAAGCCTGTTCCCGACATGGTGAATATGGCTTACAATGAGAAGAATATCTCCTTCGGAAAGGAATACATCATCCCTAAACTGATCGATCCGCGATTACTCGCCACCGTTGCGCCGGCTGTTGCAAAGGCGGCCATTGAATCAGGGGTGGCAAGACATATTATCACGGATTGGGATGCTTATGCCAATGAGCTGTCGCACCGGTTGGGTACTGATGATGCGATTGTCCGGGTGATGATTACTAAAGCCAGGCGCGACCCTAAGCGCGTGGTGTTTTCGGAGGCTGACAACGATAAAATTCTGAAAGCGGCGCAGCTTGTTTTGGAAGAAGGGATCGCAAAACCTATTCTGCTCGGCCCGGTCAAAAAGATCCGCGATATGATTACGGAAAACGGGCTCGACCTGGAAGATGCCGTCATCATTGATCCCAACTTGCCGGAGATGGAATCCATACGGTCACGGTATGGCGAATGGCTTTTCGATAAACGGAAACGTAAAGGACTCACGCTGTATGAAGCCAAAAAGCTGATGCGTGATCGTAACTATTTTGGATCTATGATGGTGATGCAGGGTGAAGCCGACGCATTGATTTCCGGTCTTACCCGCAATTACGCGCAAACCATCAAGCCTGCCCTGCAGGTAATCGGCATCCGCGATAATGCGGCAAAAGTAGCCGGCATGTATATCATGCTCACTAAACGAGGGCCGTTATTTTTTGCTGATTGTACGGTGAATGTAAATCCCACAACCGAAGATCTTGTTGATATCACCACGCTTGCAGCACATGCTGTTCAGCAGCTGAATATTCAGCCACGCATTGCTTTGTTGTCGTATTCCAACTTCGGTTCCACCAAAGGTGAGGAGCCGGAAACCGTTGCCCGTGCCGTACAAATGCTGCGGACCAGGTATCCGGGTATGATCGTGGATGGAGAGATGCAGGCCAACTTCGCCTTCAACGCTGAATTGCTGAAAGACAATTACCCGTTCTCAGAATTGATAAACGGCGGCGCGAACACATTGATTTTTCCTAATCTTTCTGCCGGAAATATTGCTTATAAAATGTTGCAGTCGCTCGGTGCAGGTGAAGCAATCGGCCCAATTCTGCTGGGATTGAAAAAGTCAGTACACATCCTGCAGCTGGGAAGTTCGGTTCGTGAAATAGTCAATATGGTCACGATTGCTGTCATTGATGCACAATCAAAACCCTGAGCCATGATAGCCTACCTGCAGGGAAATATCACCTTAAAAACACCCACGCACGTGATCATCGAATCAGGCGGGCTTGGCTATTTCGTAAATATTTCGCTGAATACTTATGCCAGCATTCAGGATAAATCATTCTGTAAACTGCATACGTATCTCCATTTGGGAGGAAGCCTGCAAAGCCCGGTCACCGTTTCGCTGTATGGCTTTTTTGAAGAATCAGAACGCGGTATTTCCGGCGTAGGCGCTGCAACAGTTCGTATGATACTGTCGGCACTGACACCTCAGGAAATTCAGCGGGCAATTGTTACGGAGAATGTTAAGCTGCTGGAAAGCATCAAAGGCATTGGCCCGAAAACAGCGAAGCGTATCATCCTTGAATTGAAAGATAAATTGGGTAAGAATCTGTCCACGCTTTCAGTGCCCGTTTCCGGAAGTAATAATGTAAAAGAGGAAGCGTTAAGTGCGCTCGTTATGCTGGGCTTCTCAAGGGCGCAGGCAGAGCAGGCTGTGCAAAAAGTTTGGTCAGCAGGCGGATCCAACCTGAGTACGGAAGAATTAATCAAACAAACATTGAAGGCCATCTGAGGTGCTCGGTAGTCCTTTTTTAATGAAGCAGCTGAAATGAACGGAAAGATTTTAATGAAAATGGTTGCTGAAAAAAAACTGATTAGCAGCAGCAGTAAATTTTTCAAACAAATATTAACAATTTGCCCCCGATAATAAGGTCTGACATCACTTTACAATTTGTTCGCTGCCTTCTATCGTTGCGGCAAGTTTGTATCACGGTGATCCGGCATACCTGTTTGTCAAGAGCATAAAAAATGGCATGGCTTGAATCTTAAAGTAAATAGCACTTTACTTGTTATCGCAGCTGTTGTTTCCTCTACCATTATCGTAGCCGTAGGAAAGAATGGCAGCATGCTGCTCCCTTTTCGAACTGATGCGGAAAGTGAAGCGGCAGCGTCTGCTGAGGCGGCTTTGCTTGCATCGCCTGCCATTTCAATGGAGGCAATGGTGGATACACCGCCGCCTGATAATAACGGCGTTGATCTCACGTATCCGATTTATGACCGGTTGTCCGACTGGCTCACCTCCCCTCCCAACCCGTTCGATTTGCAGGATCCGTCCAATGTGAAAAAGGATATCGAGTATGATCCCGGCACCGGTCAGTATATTTTGACGGAGACTATTGGAGATCAGTTTTTCAGAAATCCGACGTACATGACGTTCGAGGAGTATCTCGATTATCAATCAAAGCAATCGGAGCAGCAATACTGGTTCGACAGAAGCAATGCGGCCTCCGCGCTTTCGCAGAAAGGAGTTATTCCGGAGGTAAATGTCAACAACCGGATATTTGACCGGATCTTTGGCGGCACAGCAGTAGATATCCGTCCGCAGGGAAATATCGATCTCACCTTTGGCGGTAACTATCAGAATATCCTGAACCCGATACTGACTAAAAGACAAAGCCACCAGGGCGGATTTGATTTTGATATGAATATCCAGATCAATGTGGTTGGAAAGATCGGGGATAAACTGAAACTCACCACTAACTATAACACGGGAGCGGTTTTTAATTTTGAAAACCAGGTGAAGCTCGACTATACCGGCTATGAAGATGAAATTATCAAAAAGATTGAAGCCGGCAACGTATCCCTTCCGTTAAAAGGTACGCTGATCACCGGCAACCAAAGCCTTTTTGGATTGAAGACGCAATTGCAGTTCGGCCGCCTCACGGTGACCAATGTAATCTCACAGCAACAGTCGCAGGCACAGAATATTACGGTTCAGGGTGGCGCTCAAACACAGACATTCCGTATCACAGCCGATCAGTATGATGAGAACAGGAACTTTTTGCTTGCCCAGTATTTCCGACAGCATTATAATGAAGCGCTTGCCGGAATACCGGTTGTAAATTCTCAGGTTACGATTAATAAAATTGAAGTGTGGGTAACCAATAAAACCGGAGCCACCGTGGATGTGCGCGATGTGGTTGCCTTCATGGATCTGGGTGAGTCATCACCTTATTCTACTTCACCGGCTGTTGGCCCTGCTACCAATAATGTGTTGCCGTATGCCAATAATCTGGAACCAGGATTGAATTCAAACAATCTCTACACGGCTATTTCTCATGATAATGGGGCACGGTCGCTTGATCTTGCCTTGCAAACATTAACAGGCCCCGGGTATAACCTGCAGCCAATCCAGGATTTTGAAAAAACCTATGCACGAAAGCTGGGCCCGAATGAATATACTTTTGATCCGCGTGTCGGCTACCTGATGCTCAACCAGCAGCTGAATCCGGATGAAGTATTGGGTGTCGCTTATCAATATACGGTCAATGGCCAGGTGTACCAGGTGGGAGAATTTGCCGCTGATGTTCCGCCCAACGTAGATACACCCGGCGTGCTGTTCCTGAAAATGCTGAAGAGCACTTCCACCCGTACCAAGCTGCCGATATGGGATCTCATGATGAAAAACGTGTATTCACTTGGCGCCTACCAGGTAAATGCTCAGGATTTTTTCCTCGATGTGTATTACCTCGATCCAGGAGGCGGTGAAAAAAGATATGTGCCTGCCGATAATATTAACGGAACACCATTGATACAGGTGCTGGGCCTCGACAGGTTAAACAATAACAATGACCCTCAGCCCGATGGCGTTTTTGACTTTATCAGTGGTATCACCATCAACCCTTCCAACGGCAAGGTCATCTTCCCGGTACTCGAGCCATTTGGTTCTGACCTTACCAAAAAATTCTCCTCACCGGTAGCGGCACAGCCCTATGTTTACCAGGTGCTGTATGATTCCACTAAAACAATTGCTTACCAGTTCCCCGAATTCAACCGCTATTCCATCAAAGGAACCTACAACTCCAGCGTGTCGTCTGAGATCTCGCTCGGCGCATTCAATGTGCCCAATGGATCAGTGTCGGTGACTGC
>JBGAWA010000059.1:0-27136 GCA_044227805.1 Chitinophagales bacterium
TTCTTTTCACCGTTAACGGGGAATATCACATTTGGTTATGAGCAGGTGCTTGCCAATAATGTAACGCTGGAAGGCAATCTTGGCATCATTGGCATCAGCCTGATAGATGATGGTAACCATGCGAAGGGATTATTCATAAAAGCTGGCCCAAGACTCTATTTTACACCCGATTATCACCTGGATGGCATGACCCGGTACAATGACTTTCAAGGCGCGTATTTTAAACCCGAGTTTATTTACAGTGGTTTCGGCTTTGACTATTCGGCGTACAATTCTGTAGCTGGCATTTACACCACCGAACGCGGAATAAATAATTCGATAGCACTTATGCTGAACTTTGGAAAGCAGTGGGTATTGGCCAGGATTGTTACGCTTGATTTACATGCAGGGGCCGGTTATGGCACTTCGTTTTATAATTTCGATGCAACTGCCCCGACCTATGGATACCCTGATTCATTTGAAGAAAGCCATAAATACAGTCATATACAGGTGCCTGAAATTCCTTTGACTTTCTCGGCAGGGTTTGATATCGGAATACTCCTTAAATAATCAATGGATCGCCAAGGGCGCAAAAGAAAAATTTCTCGCTGAATAATATTCGAGCACGCGGGGCAATGCATATTGCATGCGGTCGGCTGCTTTCACACTGTCGTGAAATACGATGATAGAGCCCGGCTGTGTATTTTCCAAAACGTTTTTGAGGCATCGCTCTTTGGTGATGGTGCGGTCGAAGTCGCCGCTCAGAACATCCCACATGATAACTTTATAACGGTTCAGCATAATGCTGGTCTGTGACTTGGTGATGCGCCCATAGGGCGGCCGGAAAAGCCGGCTTGAAACGATCTCATCACATTTCAGAATATCTTTAATGTAAGTGTTGGTGCTGGTTGACCATCCATTCAAATGCTTATAGGTATGGTTGCCAATGGCATGGCCATCCTTCTTAATGGTCGCAATGATTTCAGGATAACGTTCCGCGTTTTGTCCGACCAGGAAAAAAGTGGCTTTGGCTCCGAATTTCTTTAATTCCTTCAGTGTCCACTCCGTGATGGACGGTGTCGGACCATCATCGAAAGTCAGATAAAGTTTCTGTTGCGTTTCCGGGTAACTCCAAACCTGGCGCGGATATAGGCGTTTGAGTATTTCAGGCGTTTTGATAAAATACATACCCAATTTTCTGGCTTGCGATTTATAAGCGTTTTGACGAACGAATCGTAATCTTATTTTATTTCCTGAAAATCTATTTCAAGATGCCATCTGCAGACAAAAGGTTGCAGGGACAGAAAAAAAATGCAACTGATTCAAAGGACGGACAGGTTAGATTATCTTACAATGCGGCATTGGCTGTCGGCATAGCGCTGATTTCCACAGCGGTGGTTACACGCTACGTACGCTGTCAGCCGGCTTATTTTTATCATAATTCGGCTATTTTTGCAGGTATCAAAATATCGAAATGTCCGTCAGAGTAAGGTTTGCTCCAAGTCCAACAGGGCCCCTCCATATTGGTGGCGTTCGCACTGCGCTGTACAATTATCTTTTCGCAAAGCAACACCAGGGTTCATTTATCATTCGCGTGGAAGACACGGATCAAAACAGGTTGGTGGAAGGAGCGGAGGGTTATATGCTGACATCATTAGCCTGGTGCGGATTGATGCCGGATGAAGGACCACTCAGTGGTGGTGCATACGGACCCTACAGACAGTCGGAGCGAAAGCATTTGTATTATCCGTTCGCTGAACAATTGATTAAAGCAGGCCATGCTTATTATGCTTTTGATACAGCCGGAGAGCTTGAGACGATGCGGGAGCGATTAAAGGCTGCCGGCAGTACTTCGTTGCAGTATGATGCCATTACACGGGATGGTATGATTAATTCACTGACTTTGTCGGATGAGGAGGTCCATCTACGGCTGCAGCGTGGAGATCATTATGTAATCCGTGTCAAGATGCCTGCCAATGAGGAAGTACGGTTCACTGATTTGATACGGGGAGAAGTATCTGTTAATTCAGGGCAACTGGATGATAAGGTGCTTTTTAAAAGTGATGGTATGCCGACCTATCACCTGGCCAATGTGGTGGATGATTACCTGATGAAAATTACGCATGTAATTCGGGGTGAAGAATGGTTGCCATCGGCACCATTGCATCACCTGTTATACCGCTTTTTTGGATGGGAAGATCAGCGCCCAAGATTCGCGCATCTGCCGTTGATTTTGCGACCGGATGGGAATGGAAAGCTAAGTAAACGGGATGGTGACAGGCTCGGGTTTCCCGTGTTTCCGGTTAACTGGCAAGACCCTGCCTCCGGTGAGCAGTCAGTAGGTTTTCGTGAACGTGGCTTTTTTCCGGAAGCTTTCACCAACATGCTCGCACTCCTTGGCTGGGCATCTCCTGATGGCAAGGAGGTGCTAGCGCTCCCTGATTTAATAAATGGTTTTTCGATTGAACGCATTCATAAGGCAGGGGCAAAGTTTGATTATGAAAAAGCGAAATGGTTCAATCATGAATACATGAAACTGAAATCAGGCCGCGATTTATCAGCGTATATCCTGCCGGAATTAGCGAAGCATGTGGTGACCGCTTCGCAGGAATATGTTGATAGCGTTTGTGAAGTGATTAAAATGCGATGCAGCCTCACTACTGAATTGTGGCAGCTAGGCGCTGTGTTTTTTATTCCACCGGCTGATTTTGATGTAACTGTGGTAAAGACAAAATGGAATGAGCAGGCAGCCGCGAATTTGGAGTTATTGAGTGCTGCCTTGCTGAAGCAAAGTGATTTTTCCATGCAGTCAACAGATGCTTTTTTACATGATTTTCTAAAACAAAACAAGATGAAGCCCGGTGACATTTTGCCGGTGTTGAGAGTGATGTTGATAGGAACAAAGAACGGTCCGGCCGTTTTTGAGATTGTAGCCTTGCTGGGCAAGGATGAAACAGTGCGTAGAATGAGAGTGGCTGCGGCAAAATTTGATGAATTGATATCAGTGGTCTAACGGAAACATGAAAGTGGATTTTAGTAGTGGAAAAACCTGCAGTGTTATGAAGCAGATCAGGGTAAGGTTGGCACTTTTTGAAAATGGAAATGATACGCCATCCGCAGGCAATTCTTTAGCGGAATGAAACCCGTTTCTGTTTAGAAATGCTGCCTGTTGAATTAACATGGATCCCCTAAATTGTAATATCATCACTTATCGAAACCATGAAAAAGAAAATAAACAAGAAAAGCGAAGCGCAGGTTGACCCTGAATTGAGAGGACTGGAAATCATTGTAAATGCCTTTGGAGAAGTTGTTTCCAACGTAGCAATTGAAAGGTTGAATGATTTTCTCGATCGGAAAGTAGTGGACAGAAAGCTGGAAGAGAAGAAGCTTAATGAACTGGGAAAAATCGACCGATCGAAGAAAGGAAAACGCGGGGGCACATAAAAACGAATAAACTATGTCAACAAATCAAGCAGATCGCCCGGTAAGGGTGCTGGTCGCTAAAGTGGGTCTTGATGGCCATGATCGCGGCGCAAAGGTTATCGCTTCTTCCCTGCGCGATGCGGGCATGGAAGTGATCTATACAGGATTGCGTCAGACACCTGAAATGGTGGTTAATACAGCGCTGCAGGAAGATGTGGATGTTATTGGCATCTCTATTCTTTCCGGCGCTCATATGACGGTTTTCCCAAAAATCATAAACCTCATGAAGGGAAAAGAGATGAATGATGTGCTGCTTACCGGTGGAGGCATCATTCCTGAAGAGGACATGAACGCCCTGCATGAAATGGGAGTCGGTAAGTTGTTTCCTCCTGGCACTTCCACACAGGAAATCTCCGGCTATATTCATGAATGGGTGAAAAACCATCGTGATTTCTAACTGCGGAAGTCATCACCGGTAAACCAATAAATTCAAAACCCCATCTGCCTATTTAAGTATCTCAGTAGAATTCATCAATCAAACCTTACGCAATCAAATAAGTTATGACTTTCAAACATCTGGTGACATCCATGAACGATGGCTTATTAACCATCACCATCAACCGGCCTGAAAAATTGAATGCACTCAATCGTGAAGTGATTGATGAGCTCGATGCCTTGTTTAATGATGTATATGACAATGATGTCATTCGCGGCGTGATAATAACCGGATCAGGAACAAAAGCATTTGTAGCGGGAGCTGATATCTCGGAATTCACCTCCTTCACCGCTGAACAGGCCAAGGCGATGTCTGCAAACGGGCATCGTGTTTTTAACAAGATTGAAGCTTCACCCAAGCCGGTTGTGGCGGCGGTTAACGGATTTGCATTAGGCGGTGGCTGTGAGCTGGCAATGGCCTGTCATTTCCGGATTGCAAGCGACAATGCAAAGTTCGGTCAACCTGAGATCAACCTTGGTTTGATTCCCGGTTATGGGGGCACGCAAAGACTGATTCGTTATGTGGGAAAAGCGAAAGGAATGGAACTGTTGCTTACAGCCGATATGATTACTGCTTCAGAGGCTCTTCAGTTTGGGTTGGTCAACTATGTTGTGTCACAGGAAGAACTATTAACCAGGTGTACCGGCCTGCTCACAAAAATAATGTCTAAATCTCCACTGGTTATCGATCAGCTGATTGCCTGTGCCAATTCTTATTATCACAAAGAGGAAGATGGCTTCGAACTGGAGATTGATGAATTCTCAAAATGCATAAATACGGAAGATTTCAAAGAGGGAACCGCCGCATTTCTGGAAAAACGTACACCGGTATTTAAGGGAAAATAACCGATATGAGAAGATCATTGCATTAGCACAGGGCTTACCAGTACTTCATGGAAAAAAAATTACTGCTTGGCGTACATTGTTCAGTTGCTGGAGGCCTGGAGCAGGCTTTTGCTGAAGCCGGACGTCTTGGCATTGACACTTTTCAAATCTTTACGCGAAATCAAAGACAATGGAAAGCGAAACCCGTTACAGCGGAAGAAGCGGAAAAATTTTCACATGCTTTCAGGCAGTCTAAGGTAAAATCCGTCTTCTCTCATTGTTCTTACCTTTTGAACCTTGCAGCTGCAGATGAAGGTCCGCATAGGAAAGCCGTTGAAGCACTTACAGAAGAAGTTCTTCGCTGTACCCAACTCGGTCTTTCTTTTTGTGTTTTACATCCCGGAGCCGCAGGACCCCAACCATTGGAAACAGCCATGCTGCGCATCGCCAACGGCTTAAGGCAAGTACTTAAAAATACACAGCACAGCAAAGTAAAGATTGCATTGGAGAATACAGCCGCACAAGGCAGCAGTGTGGGAGGTACATTTGAGAATCTGAGATTCATCGCGGCAGAGGTGTCAAATCAGCGCATCGGGTTTTGTCTTGATACCTGTCATGCTTTTGCCGCGGGTTTTGATATCAGGACTGAAAAAGGGACAGAGCATACACTTGCTTCATTTGATAAAATATGTGGTCTTGACAAACTTTGCGCCTTTCATCTCAACGATAGCAAGGGCGATCTTGGCTCTCATCTCGACCGTCATGAACATATAGGTAAGGGCAAACTGGGTATAGTTCCGTTTCAATATATCATGCAAAATTTCTATCACGTACCCAAGATTATTGAAACTCCCAAAGAAGATCAGTGGGATGAGAAGAATTTAGCGGTGCTGCGAAAACTGGCGGGTTGAATTTTGCATCATTTTTTAAGGTGTTTTTTCAGAAACCTGCCAGTCTGTGATTCCTTTACAGCTGTCAGGCCTTCCGGCGGACCCTGATAAATCAAATAGCCGCCTTCCAGGCCGCCTTCAGGTCCCAGGTCAATGATGTGATCCGCACATTTAATCACTTCCATATTGTGTTCAATAATTATGACGGTATGATTGTTTTCAATCAACATTTCAAAAGAGCGAAGCAGTTTGCTTATATCATGAAAGTGCAGGCCGGTAGTTGGCTCATCAAAGATAAACAGGACCGGTTTCGACGAATTTCCTTTTCCCAGGAAAGATGCCAGCTTGACCCGTTGTGCCTCACCGCCGCTGAGTGTGCTTGATGACTGTCCGAGTTTTACGTAGCCCAGTCCCACATCGGCAAGTGGCTGCAGTCGCATGACGATGTCTTCTTCTTCCCAAAAAAACTCCAAGGCTTCCGCGACACTCATGGCCAGGATATCAGCAATATTTTTTTCCTTGTAATTTACTTCAAGCACTTCTTCTTTAAACCGTTTACCCCCACATTCATCACACTGCAGGTGAACATCTGCCAGGAATTGCATCTCCACAATAATCTCCCCTTCCCCTTTGCAGGTTTCACAACGTCCTCCCTCTACATTAAAGGAAAAATGTTTTGGTTTCAGTCCTTTAATTTTGGAAGCCCTTTGTTCCGCAAATAAATCGCGTATGGCATCATATGCCTTGATATAGGTCACCGGATTTGACCGCGACGATTTTCCTAATGGGTTTTGATCAACCATTTCCACCTGGGTGATCATTTTATAGTCGCCGCTTAACTGTTGAAACAGGCCCGCCTTTTCACCGTATCCGCCAATCATCTTTTGCAGTGCAGGATACAGGATTTTCTTTACAAGCGTTGTTTTGCCGGATCCGCTCACGCCACTCACAACGGTAATTACCTGCAGGGGAAAGGTGACATTGATATTTTTCAGATTGTTTTCTGCTGCACCGGTAAGTTGCAAGGCATTGATCCATTTGCGTCTTTGAAGTGGAACCGGAATGGCTAATTCACCGGAAAGATATTTCCCGGTCAGGCTTTCGTGGTCACTAAAAATATCATTATAACTGCCGTTATAAATGACTTCGCCGCCATGTATTCCGGCTAACGGCCCCATGTCAATAATGTGATCACTGTTGCGCATGATTTCTTCCTCATGCTCTACAACAATTACCGTATTCCCGAGATCACGTAGCTTATGTAAGACCTTTACGAGCTGTGCGGTATCGCGCGGATGCAAGCCAACACTTGGCTCATCCAGAATATACAGTGAGCTGGTCAGATTGCTGCCCAAAGTCCTGGTAAGATGGATACGTTGCGTTTCGCCACCGGATAGCGTTGATGAAAGCCGGTTTAAAGTCAGGTAACCTAACCCTACTTCCATCATCAGCAACAGGCGGTTGTTTATTTCCAGCAAAATCCTTTTGGCGACTTCCAACTCTTTGGATGACAACTTCAGCTTCCTGAAATGTTCAAACACCTGAGCGACGGGCATGAGTACGATGTCAATAATGGAGACACCGCCAACTTTTACATAAGCAGCGTCTTTCCTCAGCCTGGAACCTTTACAATCGGGACAGGATGTCTTACCGCGAAAACGTGAGAGCATCACGCGGTATTGAATCTTATAGGTTTGCGTTTCGAGGTACTTGAAAAATTCGTTGAGCCCGTGAAAGTATTGATTACCATCCCACAATAATTGTCTTTGCTTTTCTGACAGGTCTTTATAGGGACGGTGAATGGGGAATTCGGATTTGCGGGCATACTTGATCAACTCTTCATTCCATTCATTCATTTTCTCGCCTTTCCAGCACGCAATAGCACCTTCATACACCGAGAGATTTTTATTGGGAATCACAAGGTCTTCGTCAATGCCAATAACCGACCCGAAGCCCTCGCAGGTTTTGCAGGCGCCAAATGGGTTATTGAAACTGAAGAATTGTGGAGTGGGTTCTTCAAACATCATCCCATCCAGCTCAAACCGGTTTGAAAAATGAATGGCACCACCTTCTGCTGTATAGACGACACAATCACCCTCACTTTCAAAAAAGGCTGTTTGCACCGAGTCAGCTAATCTTATCTGATTATCCCTGTCCTCTTTCTTCCACGCAATCCGGTCAATCACGATGCTGACTTTTTCGGCGATTTTTGCTTCGTCCTTAGCTTTTAACGCGGCCAGGAAGTCCTCCACTTTTACAATTTCATTATCCAGCCTGATGCGTGCAAAGCCTTTTTGAAGCAGCACATTCAATTCTTCTTTCACACTGCGATGATGAATCTTGCGGAAGGGAATGGTAACATACACCAATGTGCCATTTTGCAGCGAGTTCACGTAGTTTACCACATCGCTCACATCATGCTTTATTACTTCTCTGCCCGAAACTGGGGAGATGGTTTTGCCAACCCGTGCGTACAAGATGCGCAGGTATTCAAAAATTTCGGTGAGTGAGCCAACCGTTGATCGTGAATTGCGGGTGCCAACACGTTGCTCAATAGCGATAGCAGGGCAAATGCCTTTGATATAATCAACATCCGGTTTGTTCATTCGCATGAGAAACTGCCGGGCGTAAGCTGACAATGACTCTACATACCTGCGTTGTCCTTCAGCATACAGTGTGTCAATGGTAAGTGATGATTTGCCTGATCCGGAAACACCGGTGATCACCACCAGTTTATTTCTTGGTATCGCCACATCGATGTTTTTCAGATTATGTGTCCGGGCACCTTTAATGAAAATTAATTTTTCAAGACCTTTAACATTTGGTTTTTCCAAACTTATATTTGATATTTGGCTCATCGTTGAATTAAAGCAACCTTTTAATTAAAAAATTCATCTTCTATCGCAACAGGTTTTACACTACTAAAACACAGGATTTCTATCAGTTGCAATTTTACACCAATTCATTCAGTCCATCTTAATTAGTATCACTGTTATTGTGAAGTTTCATGATTAGTGATACACGTTTACAACGTATTACCGAGCCGGATTGCCTTGGGGTAATACCTGTTGTTCTGGCAACTGATTACTGGATAAGCTTTTTTCAATATTTAACCTGATCAATAGTTACGCTTGCGCCTAGAATACTGATTGTTCACAAAAATAAGTACTGCTACTGGCCTGACCTCTACACGTTTTGATTTTGTAAGCCGCTTTCTGTTGAAGAATGACGGTCATTTTTAACCTCTCCGCTTCGCGGGGATCAAACACTGTAGAGATGCAAACTCAGGTTCTTAATGATGAAGCACTTGTGCTTCAGTACATGCATGGCAATGAACAAGCCCTTGAAGTTTTGATCAGGCGGCACAAAAGTAAAGTATTCACTTCCATTTTCATGTTCGTGCGTGACCAATACCTGGCGGAAGACCTCTTCCAGGATACTTTTATTAAGGTGGTAAAAAAATTAAGGGCGCATCAATACCAGGAAGAAGGTAAATTCCTGCCGTGGGTGATGCGGATCGCCCATAACCTGTGTATTGATTATTACAGGAAAACCAGGCGCACACCACAAATCACAACGCCGGATGGATTTGACATCTTTAATGTGTTACAGTTTTCAGATGGAAACCCTGAAAAGATGATGATCCGACAGCAGTCTCATCAAAAGGTGAGGGAAATGGTAGATCATTTGCCGGCTGAACAAAAGGAGGTTGTCATTCTTCGTCATTATGCTGACTTAAGCTTTAAGGAAATTGCTGATATTACCAATGTGAGTATCAACACAGCACTTGGACGTATGCGTTATGCGCTTATCAACCTGCGCAAGCTTCAAAAGGAAAAGCAAATCGCATTGTAGCCATTGAGGCTCATTTGGCACTTTGCTGTTGACCTGATTGCCACGATCGGAATTGAATTGCCCGGCAAGCAAAAAATTAGCCTGTCACACACAATATGCTGAAAGTTTGGCGTTGTTAGGATGTTCTTTTTAAAACGGAACGTAACCTGAAGATGCCTATGACAAACAACTTTACACCTAATGACCTCCTCCGATTTATTTACAAGGAAACCAGTCCGCAGGAAGATGTGACTATCAGGCAATGGATTATGGAAGATGCCTATGCTGCCCGACTCTTTCAGCAATTCACTTGGACCTGCAGTTTACTGGACGCTGAAAGTATGGAACCCAGCGAATCATCCGTGAATATTATCCTTGATTTCAGCAAGGAAACCGCACATGAGACAAGCGCTGTTTGACCGCTGATGATGGCAACAAACTCGTTAGGATGAACCATGCGTATTGCAGTCCCATAGTATAGTTCTAAGGGATTTTTCAATTGATAAATCCTGGCCAAGCATGCTGCAGCATCTTCTTGCATAACGGGTTTTTTCAGTTCGGATTTACCATCCTCATTGGTACGACTTACCTTTGATCATGACTTTGAAGGAACGATATGCCGGCATTTTGGCTTACTTCGATTTGCATGCCCCTAATGCTGCAACAGAGTTGGAATATGATTCTCCATACCAGTTGCTGGTCGCTGTAATTCTGTCCGCACAATGCACGGATAAGCGGGTTAACATGACTACACCTGCTTTTTTTAAACGATTTCCGGATGCGGCAACACTTGCCATCGCAAGTGTGGAGGAGGTCTTCCCATTTATTAAAAGCATTAGCTATCCAAATAATAAATCCAGACATCTTGTTGGCATGGCTAAGATGCTCATTGAAAAATTCAATGGTGAAGTACCTGCTGATGTCGATCATCTGCAGCTATTGCCCGGAGTTGGCAGGAAAACGGCAAATGTTATTGCGTCCTGCATCTTTAATCAGCCTAAGATGGCAGTTGATACGCATGTTTTCAGGGTATCAGCCCGATTGGGTTTGACCAGGGAGGCAAAGAATCCCAAACAAGCAGAGATACAACTCATAAAGCATATTCCAGAAGATAAAATCTACCTGGCGCATCATTGGTTAATATTGCATGGAAGGTATGTGTGCCTTGCTCGTACACCGAAATGCCATGATTGTGGAATTCAGCAATATTGCAGTTATTACCACAAAAGGCGCAGGCAGGATTAGCAAACTTTTGATCCCCATCTATCTGTAAAGAGAGAGACGGATAATATTTAGGTTAATGAGGGGCATCGTTGAACTGTCGACACTCCCGACTCGTCGGGATGCTCTACCAACAAGCTTAAAAAATAAGCGCATCCATTCAGAAGCGCTTATTAAATGTAAAGTGGTGAGGGCCAGCGTTGCAGTGTCGACACTCCCGACTCGTCGGGATGCTCTACCAACAAGCCTAAAAAATAAGCGCATCCATTCAGAAGCGCTTATTAAATGTAAAGTGGTGAGGGCCAGAGTTGAACTGGCGACACACGGATTTTCAGTCCGTTGCTCTACCAACTGAGCTACCCCACCCAATTTCTAAAATTACCGCCTCAGTCAAATACCTGTATTTTTGAAAGGACTGCAAAAGTAATCGTTTTAACAAAAAAGCAAAATGCATTGGCAGTAATAATGCTCCAGCATAGGTTTTTGTGATCAGTCATCCAATGGGATATTCAGATAGTTTGCGATCTCATGGGCCACAGCCTTCAACTCTTTCTTATCAGCCGATTCCATAATTTTTACCAATGAACCGTCATCCTTTGATAAGTACACGCTGAACCTTCCTGCAGTATAATTCTTCACCAAAATCCTGTCAATGGAAGTGATTGGATAGATATAACTTTTCTGCAGGTACCCAAGGTGCTTGTAGATGCAATAACAATTTGATTCAATCATATCAAATACCACCAGACCGTTTGATGATAAGATCCATACGCCGTAGAAAAGCAGCAGGGTCGAAAAAGCCAATGGCCAAACGGCAAATGCTGCGTCAAGGAATCCCCTGAAGAGCATGGAGCAAACAAAGGTGATCGTACCCGTCAAAAAAACGGGGTTCCACACTTTGTTAGGTAGGCACACCAGCAACAAGTGCCGGTTATCAGATTCTTTGATTACGGGGCAGTTTACATAGTGTAACGACTTCATTAGCTTTTTCAAGAGATCGTATTTTCAATACGTAAAAATGAAAGTAAAAAATTAATCGGTGTAATTTGCTCTCAATAAATCTACTTCCTTCATTGCCATGCTTTCCAACCGTAACCTGTTTCTCCGGCATCTTGCGCAAACGTCTGATGCACCGATGATGCTCGAGATTGAAAGGGCAGAGGGAATCTATCTTTACGATATTAATGGCAAAGCCTATATTGATCTGATCTCGGGCATCAGCGTTAGCAGTATCGGGCATCGCCATCCTGCTGTGCTCACGTCCATTGACCGTCAATTAAAAAAATACCTGCACCTGATGGTGTACGGAGAATTTGTGCAATCTCCGCAAGTACAATATGCCATGCTTTTGGTATCAAAACTGCCGAAGCAGCTTAATGCAGTTTATTTCACCAATTCAGGCACTGAAGCTACGGAAGGTGCCATGAAGCTTGCCAAACGGCTGACAGGACGATCCTTTTTTGTTTCTTTCTTTAACAGTTATCATGGTCATACACAAGGTGCCCTGAGTATAATGGGAGATGAATATTGGAAGCAAGCCTTTCGGCCATTACTCCCGGGCAATTTATTGCTGCATTTTAATGACAGGCAAGGGCTGGAGAATATTACAACCGATACGGCAGCAGTCATTATGGAGCCCGTGCAGGCAGAAGCCGGAGTGGTTCGGCCAATAAATGATTTTCTCCGGATGGTCAGGTCGCGTTGCGATGAAACCGGAACACTATTGATTTTTGATGAGATTCAGACCGGCATGGGACGTACCGGCACCTTATATTCTTTTGAACAGTATGGAGTAGTTCCCGATATCCTGTTAACGGCAAAAGCATTCGGCGGAGGAATGCCACTGGGTGCCTTTATTTCATCGCAGGAAAATATGAGTGCGCTGATGCATGATCCTGTGCTGGGTCATCTTACCACTTTCGGTGGTCATCCGGTTTCGTGCGCAGCAGGTAAAGCGGCACTGGAAGTACTGCTGAATGAGAATTTGATAGCCGGCGTTGAGCACCGCCGCCGCCTTTTTGAGCGGCAACTTGTTCATCCTGCCATTAAGGAATTCAGATGTGCAGGCTTGCTGATGGCCATTGAATTCACTGATGAATCATTTTGTAAAAGAGTGATCGCGAAATGTATAGAAGCAGGCTTAATCACCGACTGGTTTTTATTTGCGCCACACTGTTTGCGTTTGGCTCCTCCCTTGACGATTTCCGATGCAGAAATAATAGAATCATGTAAACTGATTATTCATGCAATAGAAGTGGCAGGTAATGAACCATAATATTCCATGCAGCAGGTACTATAGCCGATTCCGGATCCGTCTATTGCTCATAATAGCGGTTTTCCTTGCTACAGCTTTTTTCACTTCATCCTGCAGGAAGGAGATAACCACATTGATCTTTACCGAGCTGCCTTCAGGCACAACACATGATCTTAACGATATTTTTTTTGTAAATGACTCAACGGGCTATGCCTGCGGCGGTGAACGTTATACAGAAGGAAATATCCTAAAAACCACTGACGGGGGCAACACCTGGAAAGCACAAGGTGAAAACCTGAATAAAGCGCTAAACAGGCAGTATTATGCTTCTGCTGACTCAGGTTTCATTGTTGGCATGGATGGTAAAATTTATAAAACCACGGATGCGGGAAATTACTGGAACCTCTATCAATCGCCTCGCTACCAGCCGCTGCATGATGTAGTAATGCTGACCGCTCAAAAAGCGCTCTGCTGTGGTGGCGACGGATACAAGACGGGTTACATCTACAGCACTTATGATGGTGGTGAGCATTGGAGCATTGACACCTTTCCTATGGAGTTCAGGAGTCTCTTTTTTACGGATGATGAGACAGGCTTTGTTGCAGGGTATGGAGTAATCTTCAAAACTACAGATGGTGGAACGGAATGGCAACTCACGGAAGCGAAAGGTGATTTTTTTCAATCTGTCTTTTTTACCAGTGCATTGACTGGTTATGCCGTGGGTTATGAAGGCACTATACTTAAAACGGAAAATGGCGGAGACGACTGGGAATTGCTACGCAACGGAAATAACATATTGCAGGAAACCTGGCACCCTGGGCAAATTACTTTTAGGGATGCCACTACCGGCTATATTATTGGGGAAAAGGGATGTTTTTTGAGAACATCAGACGCCGGTGTAACATGGCAGCAGGTTGAAAATGCTCCAAAGATTGATTTCCATGGAATTTATTTAACCAGCAGCGGCGGATTTTTATGTGGTGAAGGAGGAAAGATTTTCAGGTTTCTTGAATAAGTAAGTATCACTGTAACTTAGCTGATTATGCTTTCAGTATTGGAAGGGAATAATCTTTAAATCGTTGTAATAAATTCCGTTGTATGGTAACCATTGACCCAAAGGAAATATCCGTCGCACACCTTCATGCATACATGTTGTCTGCCATTGCGCCACGGCCGATTGCATTTGCCAGCACCATAGATAAAGAAGGAAGGCCTAATCTTGCACCTTTCAGCTTTTTTAATGCGTTCGGAAGCAATCCGCCAATTCTGGTTTTTTCTCCTGCTCGCCGCGTACGTGATAACACCACTAAGCATACACTCGAGAATGTGCTCGAAGTGCCGGAAGTAGTGATAAATACCGTGAACTATGACATGGTGCATCAGACATCTTTATCGAGTGTCGAGTTTGCCAGGGAAGTCAATGAGTTTGAAAAGGCAGGATTCACGGCCCTACCATCACAAAAAATAAAACCTTTCCGCGTAAAGGAATCACCGGTCCAGTTTGAGTGCAAAGTGATTGAAATGAAACCCATGGGTGATCAGGGAGGCGCTGCTAACCTGGTCATTTGTGAAATTGTATTGATACATATCAGCGAAGCGGTTATGAATGATCAATCGCGGATAGATCAGCATAAGATAGACCTTGTAGCGAGATTGGGGGGTGATTATTATGTTCGTGCTTCAGGAGCTGCATTGTTTGAAGTACATAAACCGAGTACGAAACCCGCCATTGGGATTGATCAGCTGCCCGAATTCATCCGCCAGAGTAAAGTGCTTACCGGAAATAACCTTGGTCAATTGGGTAATGCCGAAAGTTTTAACGGCCTTGAGGACTGGCAATGGTAAATGTTCGGATCTTTTGCTTGGAGTTGCAGGAGCGGTTAGCAATGATGCTGAATCGCTGGAATATCATCGTCATATACTGGCGAAACAATTTCTTGAGGAAAGGGAATTTGTTGGCCGCCTGGAAAGTGTTGCTGGCAGCATGACCATGATTATTGCGGCAGTTAATGAAGAGATGTCATCTTACAGCGTTGAGTAAGAATTGGTCTGTTGAAAAATCCGGATTAAATGGTATGGGTGTTTTGGATATTAGTACTTGATAAAATTCGTTTGTAGCTTTTTATTTCCTTTTACTATTTGCAGGAGATAAAGCCCTGCCGGCAAAACAGAACCATCAATGGTGGCCGGAATTTTTGTGTACTTCATCACGATCCTGCCATATACATCAGAAATTTCAAGTTGCTCCGGTGACGGGTTAATTTGACCTTGCCTCAACAAATGAATCTCATCATGCACAGGATTCGGAAAAACAACAATTGCGTTTTCTCTCTCTGTATTGTTTTCAATCCCAACATTATAATTAACACTCCAGCCAATGTCTTGTAAAATTCCCATGACGATTGGTCCAGGATCATGCACCGCATTGGATGCGCCGGCAAAGGGTGTCATCAGTTCATTGATATTTCCGGCAGGGTAAGTGGATTCGTTCAGATGCAATAAACTGGAACCCAATGCGAAGGTGGAAGGAGCATACATCCTGGGCTTCACTCCTCCATTCATCGATATCGCATGTTCACCATCAAAATAGACCTGGTTGCCGGTGAATATAGTATTCAGTTCAGCTGATGGGTTGGCGTAAGATGTAAGCAGTGTTCCTCCGGCTTCTTCCAGCTTGGTATCGTAAATGCCTGGCAAGCTGTCAAGCAAAGGCCACGGAAACGAGGTGACGATAGGGGCGAAATCCGTTGCCTGCAATAGCCCGAAGGAGCCGGTAGTTCCTTCTACCTTGGCCAATCCCACAAAGCCTAACCCATGACACATTTCATGGAGCACGATGGATACAAAATCATATTTACTGCCCGGACAATTTCCATCAACACCAAAATACCAGTTGATGGTACTGTTCAGGTAAAGGTCAAAATCAGCTTCTCCCGGATTCAATTCGATGCCGGCAATTGAATTAGCCAGCGCCGTGGCATACCAGGTATCTGGTTGTGGTGTTCCGGCAAAATCTTTTCTGCCGTTGGGAAGTGTAATGCCAAGCAATCCTGGTGTCAAAGGCACAAACACCGCATTCACTTTTATCGGAACAGGAGAATTCAAAATCGCTGACCATATTGTTGATGCATATTGAAAGGAGGCTTGTGACTGCCCAGAAAATCCGGTATAGTTGATTGAAAAGGAGGCCGAGCGAGTGTTATCGAAGAAAGCAGCCGGTGGTGGCACATAGACTGGCAGTTGCGAGTCACCTGTTCTGATATCGTCCCAGGTGGGAACAGGTTGCGCAATGATTTTTTCCATTGCCGACACAAGCGTAAAAACAATGACCGGATAAATAAGGAGTTGCTTCATTTTTATTTTCTCAGCGGCTATTTTTCCATCTTAGTCACAAAGCAGAACAGATGATTAAAGATATGAAATCGCGATGAACCCCTTAGCTTAGTGCAAATTTTTACCGGATGCGATTTTTTTACACGCTCTTCATCGTATGGCTGATTTGCCTTTCTGCCAATGCGCAAACATACGATCTGCATACAGTTGTTCCTTTGGACCCTGCCGTCAGAAAAGGTGTGTTACCGAATGGCCTGACTTACTATGTACGTAAGAACAGCAAACCTGAGCATCGTGCCGAGTTGAGGCTCGTAGTCAATGCCGGTTCTGTACTCGAAACTGATCAGCAACAGGGGCTGGCGCATTTTTGTGAGCACATGGCTTTTAACGGAACAGCCAACTTCAGAAAGAGTGAGCTGGTGGATTTTCTGGAACGTACCGGCATGCGTTTCGGTGCCGATTTAAATGCCTATACGAGTTTCGACGAAACAGTGTACATGTTACAAATACCCACCGATACTGAAAGGATCTTTTTAAAAGGAATGCAGGTCTTGCAGGATTGGGCGCAGGCTGTCTCTTTTGAAGACGAAGAGATTGACAATGAGCGTGGCGTTGTGGTGGAAGAGTGGAGGTTAGGACAGGGGGCCGCTGAAAGGATGCAACGTCAATATTATCCGGTGCTGTTTCACGATTCAAGATATGCTGAACGGTTGCCTATCGGGAAGAAAGACATTGTGGAACATGCGCCTTATGACACCTTGCGAAATTTTTATAAGACATGGTATCGGCCTGATTTGATGGCGGTGGTAGCTGTGGGCGATTTTGATCCGGCAAAAGTAGAAGCGTTGATTAAAGAAAAATTTTCATCGCTTAGGAATCCTTTAGATAAAAAGATAAGGACAGTTTACCCGGTGCCTGACCACCCGCAACTGCTCGTCAGCATCACCTCCGACAAAGAGGCAACCTATTCTTCTGTTTCTGTTGAATACAAACTTCCACCATCGGTGATCAGGACCATTGATGATTATCGAACTGCGCTGTTGTCGGAATTGTTTGGAACGATGAGTGACCACCGTTACAGTGAATTGGTGCAGCAGGCGGATCCTCCATTTACCTATGGCAGTTCCGCTTATGGTTCGCTCGTCAGATCCAAATCGTCATTTGGCAGTTTTGCCATGGTGAAAAACAATGGTGTTGAGCGCGGGTTGCTGGCATTGCTATCGGAGAATGAACGCATATTACGATTCGGATTTGCACCGTCGGAGTTCGAAAGGGCAAAAAAGGAAATTCTCCGGAATACAGAACGGGCATATAATGAAAGAGAGAAGACAGAGTCGCGTAACCTAACCTCGAAATATGTCAGGCTGTACCTGAACGAGGAACCTGCACCCGGCATCGAATGGGAATACAACATCCGGAAAGAACTGCTTACCGGCATTATGGTGGATGAAGTAAATGCATTAGCCGGCAAATGGATCAGTAATGGAGCCAATTGTGTGATTGGTATATCACAGCCGCAGAAGGATGGAATCACAATTCCTTCCGAAGAACGCATACGGGAAATATTCAAAAATAGTAAGGTGCAGCAACTGACACCTTATATTGACAAAACGATAGACAAAGCGCTGATCGAAAAACTGCCAGCATCTTCAAAAGTGACGAAGGAAAGCAAAATACCTTCCTATAGTATCACGCAATGGATTCTTGGTAATGGCGTAAAAGTCATCTTGAAACCAACCGATTTCAAGAATGATGAGGTGTTGCTGAATGGATATAGCTGGGGCGGGACATCACGCTATGAGGATAGTGATTATATGTCAGCCATGTATTCAACCGCTATTACCGCTAATTCAGGTATCGGTGATTGGGATGCTGTTACGCTTGAAAAATTCCTGAGCGATAAAGTGGTATCGGTTTCACCGTCTGTGAGCGAGTTGCAGCAAAACATCAGCGGAAATGCGGCTGCATCCGATGTAGAGACCATGTTACAGCTCGTTTACCTCTATTTCTCATCGCCGCGTAAAGACAGCATAGCGTTCCAATCCACTATGGCACAACAGCTCGCTTTTCTGCAAAACCAGCATGCAAGTCCTGAGGCCACTTTCCGCGACACGATTCAGATGGTGATGAGTCAGCATAACTTTCGTTTTCAGCCGGTGGATGCAAAAAAGCTCCAACTGGTAAATCCGGACCGTGCTTTTGAAATTTACAGGGAACTGTTTTCCGCTCCAGCGGGATGGACCTTTGTGCTGGTGGGAAACTTTGATCTTGATAAGTTACGCCCGTTAATTGAAATGTACCTCGGAGGAATTGATGGTGGCAAAAACAAATTGACCTACCGGGATCTTGAAATTGTTCCACCGACGGGTAAGATTGAAAAGATAGTGAAGATTGGCAGTGAGCCAAAGAGCGCTGTGCGGGTTATTTTTAGCGGACTATTTGATTATGACAGGACGCATCGTAACGAGGTGAATGCATTGCTGCGCTTAATAAATATGAAGTTACGAGAAACAATGCGTGAAGATATGGGTGGTGTGTATGGTGTGAGTATTACACCTTCACTCAGGCATTACCCGCAAGAGCGTTACCAGTTGACATTGTCTTTTGGTTGTGCGCCTGATCGTGCCGAGCAATTGACCAGTGCAGCGCTGGCTGTAATTGACTCTATAAAAAGAAACGGTTGTAATGATGATGACCTGTTGAAAGTAAAAGAACAGCTATTGAAGGAAAGAGAATTAAATCTTCAGCAGAATAATTTCTGGCTCAGTGCCATTGTGCAAAGTGAGATGAATGCGGAGGACGTGCTCGAATTAGGAGCGTTTCAACAACAGGTTGAAAGTTTTACTTCAGCAGATTTTAAACGACTGGCCAGTCAATATTTTACAGGCGATAATGTCGCACGATTCATTTTATATCCTTCCGAGTGAGAAGGTGCAGCCATGCGTGTACGGGTTACTAGTTCAAGGTGAATGCGATAATATTCATCGAAATTATTTATACGGGATTTTTCAAAGGATCAATCCCGCATCACTACAAGAACTGATAAGGGTTTGCTAGTTCTTATCAGGAAGGATAATGTTTCTCAGCCCCTAAGCAGTTCTACTACATAGTGAAACCAGTGGCTGTTTTAAACTGAAAAATGCGGGTTGAAGCCATGGGAAGCAGGTCATGGTATGCGGGCGAAAAAACCGTTAATTTTATATCAAAATGCGGAACAATGAAAAGCACCTTTAGATTTCTGCTATCACTGAGTTTTGCGGCGTTATTTTTTGCCTCGGCGGAAAACGCCAGTAGTCAATCGAAGGGCAGGCTGCCCGACAAAGGAACACAGAGTGTTGAAGGTTGCCTGGCTTGTCCGGGCAGTGAGTGGAGCAATACGACAGCTATTACAAAAAAGGACCAACAATGCGCCGGCACAGAACTGTCAGCGAACGGATTCTGCTTCCAGACCAATTGTTTTTATTCCAGGGGGTTGATCGGTTCTGATTTTGGCTTCAATCTTCCGGAAACTGCCACAGTAAATGGAATTATTGTCAAGGTGAGCAGAAAGACTGATGTAAGCCAGTCGGTCAAAGATTCCTTCATCCAATTGCAAAAGGGCATCACGCCGGTTGGTGCAAAGAAGAAGGCAAAGGGCTATTGGGATGTTGAAGCAAACATCAAAACCTATGGAAGCGCCAGCGATCTCTGGGGAGCGAGTTGGTCGGCGGCGGAAATAAACAGCAGCGATTTCAGTGTCTGGATGAAAGCTTACAATGCATCAGCCAATGCTGCTCAGGCTTCAGTAGATTTTATGAGGGTAACCGTTTACTATTCAGAAGGCTTGCTAAAGAAAAGTCAGACAGCCGAGTTCCAGTTGTCAGATGATGCCTTGGGCATCTTTCCCAATCCCGTTGGAGATAAGGCAATAGTTACCTGCAAAGCTTTGCACGATGGGAATATGCATCTTGCTTTATATGATGTAACAGGTGTTCTGATTTTGGAAATGAATGAGTATGTATCGGCAGGGTTATTCAATAAAGAAATTGACATACAGCGATTGCCACCGGGAAATTATTTTCTGCGTTGCCAGCTGAACGGTAAAACAGGGAACGCTCGTTTCGTAAAGCAATAAAGTAGCAAGAGGGCTGCTGTCATTCACACGATCAGAACTTAAATCCCTGCAGGAATGAAGTGTTAAAATTCCCATCCCTGAAGTTCCGGTCTTTCATCAGTGCAAGATGAAAAGGAATCGTGGTTTTTACGCCTTCGATGACATATTCACTCAATGCCCGCTCCATGGTTGCAATGGCTTCAATGCGTGTTTGTGCCACGGTAATAATTTTTGCAATCAATGAATCGTAGAACGGCGTGACCGTATAACCATCGTAAATATGTGAGTCGATGCGCACCCCATGGCCACCGGGCGTGTGCAGTGTAGTTATTTTTCCGGGGCTGGGCCTGAAATCGTTGTGCGGATCCTCGGCATTGATGCGACATTCAATCGCATGCATTGATGGAAAGTAGTTTTTGCCTGAGATGGGTTCACCCGCTGCAATCTTGATCTGTTCTTTGATCAAGTCATAGTTGATCACTTCTTCGGTAACCGGATGTTCTACCTGAATGCGGGTATTCATCTCCATGAAATAGAAATTGCGATGTTTATCTACCAGGAATTCCACTGTTCCCACCCCTTCATACCTGATTGCTTTGCAGGCTTTGATGGCGGCTGCGCCCATTTTTTCACGCAGTTGCTGCGTTACAAAAGGGGAAGGGCTTTCTTCCAGCAGCTTTTGATGCCGACGCTGAATGGAGCAATCCCTTTCGGATAAGTGACAGGCTTTGCCATATTGATCTCCTGCCACCTGTATTTCAATATGCCGTGGCTCTTCCACATACTTCTCCAAATACACACCGTCATTTCCAAAAGAGGCACCTGCTTCCGTGCGTGCCATATTAAAAGCATTTTCATACTCTTCTTCATTCCACACAATTCGCATTCCTTTACCGCCGCCACCGGCAGTTGCTTTAAGGATTACCGGATAGCCGATTTTTTTTGCAGTCTTCTTTCCTTCTTTTACATCGGTCACCAACCCATCAGAACCCGGAATAACCGGTACACCGGCTTTCTTCATGGTATCTTTCGCAGTAATCTTATCACCCATCATTGAAATCTGATGTGGTGTAGGCCCGATAAACTTAATGCCGTATTGACCGCAGATTTCTGCAAACTTTTCATTCTCCGATAAAAACCCGTAGCCGGGATGTATGGCGTCGGCTCCCGTAATTTCCGCTGCTGCCATAATCTTTGCCATATTCAGATAAGACTCTTTGCCGGGAGGCGGGCCGATGCAAACTGCTTCATCGGCAAACTTCACATGCAATGATTCTCGGTCAGCGGTTGAATAGACGCTAACTGTTTTTATACCCATTTCACGGCAGGTGCGAATTACACGCAGTGCAATTTCACCGCGGTTCGCTATCAGTATCTTACTTAATGGTCTGTTTTTGGCCACACTTTATTTTTTGAGAAGGTGATGAAATGAAAGTCCGCCGGTTATGATTTCCCAAAAGGCGTTTCATCTCAGAGCGGTTCAATAAGGAATAAAGGCTGATCATATTCCACGGGCTTGGCATTTTCGATCAGTACTTTAACAATACGGCCTGAATATTCTGATTCAATTTCATTGAACAGTTTCATGGCTTCTACGATACATAACACTGTGCCCGGTTTTATTTCATCTCCCACATTTACAAAAGAAGGTTTGTCGGGAGATGAGGATCGGTAGAACGTTCCAATCATTGGCGATTTGATAATGATCTGTTTGGAATTTTCCAGAACACTATCCGCAGCAGGTGCGGCGGTTGTTTCCTTTACGGTCGTAACTGGCGCTGTGGCAGTAACCGGCGGTGGAGTGGGAAGGCTCGCGGTTTCCTGCCGTATATACTGAACCGGCACATTCTGATCCTGCGTGCGAATCATGATTTTGAAGTTGTCACGCTCGATGCGAATTTCAGAGATATTTGATTTGTTGAGGAGCTTAATCAGTTCCTGTATTTCTTTCAGATCCATTTTGAAATGGTTGGTTTTTTAAGAAATAAATTATTGCAAAGGAATCGCAATATTTCAATTGGTCAGCGTGCGAAAGATAGCCATTTATCGGAAAATGGGTAGTAAAAGTCTCAGGGAAAGAACAACCCTTAGTAGCGTATTCTTTCTTTCGCCGGGAAAGAAAACAACTACCGTGTCGTTTATCACTTTTTATTACGGATGACTTTTTCAAGAATATCAAGTGCTTCTTCCATCTCGTCGAAGTTGAGTGATGCAAAACCCATTCGCGTAGCATTGAGATTTTTATGCTCGGGATTAAAATACCGGCCAGACGACAGAAACAGTTCTTTCTCACGTGCCTTCTTAGCGATGTCCTGCAGGTCATAATCCGTATTAAACCGTGCCCAGATGGCCATCCCTCCGGAAGGCACATGAAAGTCGATGATGTCCGGAAACCTGTTTCTCAGCAGTGCCGCAAAATAGTCGCGGCGGGCGTGGTAAACCTTCGTCGCTTTTTTCTGATGCCGCTGAATCTCACCCTCCGCGAATAATTCGGCAATTGCCTTTTCCAGCACGGTATCGCCCTGCAGGTCAATCACACGTCTCAGCCTCGCCATTTCTTCAATCAGGTTTTCAGGTGCTACTACAAAGCCTACGCGGAATGCCGGCGCCAGGCTTTTGCTCAATGATCCCATGTACACGACCATGCCATGTGTATCCGCACTGGCAAGCGGAAGCACCGGCCCGCTGTCGTAATGATAGTCGAAATCATAGTCATCTTCCAGCACTGCAAATTTGTGTTCTTCGGCGAGGCAGAGCAACTGCATGCGCCTTTCCGCCTTTAGAGAAACAGTAGTCGGATTGTGATGATGTGGTGTGATAAATACAGCCCTGACCTTTGATTTCTTGCAAACTTTTTCCAGCGCATCCACCACCATCCCGTTTTCATCAATGGGCACCGTGATCAGTTTCGCACCAATATTTTTAAACATCGCGGTGGCTGAATAATAATTGGTTTCACCCACCACCACCACATCACCTTGTTTGACAATGGTATGAAAAGCAAGGTATAGCGCCATCATACTGCCCCGCGTTAGCAGGATATTTTCGACCGAAGCCTGTATGCCGCGTGTTTCGCGAAGATGCTCAGATAATGCTTTCCGTAAATCTATATTACCATGTGTGCCTGCATAGCTCAGGTACTTCTTATAATGTTCTTTTTGCAGCAGGTTACGGTAGGTCCTTGATAATGCCTCTACAGGTGCAATACGAACATCAGGATAGCCCTCATTGATTTCAAGGTAATAGGGTTTGCACAAAATGTGGAGCGGGTAAAATTTGTTTTCGACACCGTAAACCCTGTGTGACGGGCGAATCCAATGGGCTGACCGTCGCGGCTCACCAGTCTTTTTCCGCGCACTTCAGGCATTGATTCTTTAATATAGGTGCCGCTATAGGGTACTATCTCTATCCATCCCTGTGCATCCAACTCGTCGAGCGCTGCCACAATCGTTTGGCGATGTACTTCCAGCGTCTTGGCCAGTTCTCTGGTGCCAGGTAATTTGGATCCGGGTTTCAGAATGCCTTTTTTGATCTGCACTATCATCTTATTGGCAATCTGGAGGTAAACAGGCGTGCTGCATTCTTTATCAATTTCGATTACTGCACTTAAAGAAAACATAACTGGACTATTTGATTTATGAAAACTGGTATGCTTAGATAGTCCAACAAAGATATAGCTTTGTGTCGTAATTTAAATCAAGCGTTATGAAAACCCTGAAATCATTTTTGTTCATGCTGCTTTTGTTGGTGAGCCGGTTGTCATTCGGTTCGGGCAATGATTGCTGCTATCCTGACACTTCTAAAGTTCAGTTAGTGGCAATGAGTGCACAACAACAGTTGGATTACCTGGAATGCGAAACGCATTCGGTCATCGCCAAGGTTCCATCGCTGGAAAAAGTGGTGAACCTTAAGTTGGGTAGCCTGGTCTATATGCTGGAACAGGTACAACTGGAAAGTGAGCAGTTGGGAAGTTCTCTTCCGGCTGTCAATGCCAATCAGATTGACAGTACATTGAAAAGCCGTTTACCTGTTCAATAGGAATGTGGTAAACTTGCAACGTGTTGCATGGGTGACCGTTGTATTATTCCCCTGACCTTTCATAATCCATAAAACATGCAATCAGCATCATTAGTGAAGGCATATGCTGCCCTTGCCTCCGTTTGCTTCTTTTGGGGCACTACTTATCTCGCTATCCGGATTGGGGTACTGAGTATGCCACCATTCCTGTTCGCAGGCGTGCGCTTCTTGATAGCCGGAGGATTGGTGAGTTTGTATTTTATGCTTAAGAAAACTCCATGGCCGTCGCGGCAGGAATGGAAGCATATCCTATTGATCAGTTGCTTGTTTTTTGTGATAGGAAACAGCAGTGTAGTGCATGCGGAACAGCATATCTCCAGCGGGCTTGCTGCGTTGATTTGTTCGGCAATCCCCATCTGGGTAGTGCTGATTAACCTTTTGCTTTCTAAATCGGAAAAGGTGAATTCGTTGATCATAGCCGGGTTGGTTATTGGTTTTAGCGGATTGGTGATGATCTTCTATGATAACCTCGGCGACCTCTCTAACCCCGCCCTCTTGGTTAGTCTTGCATTTTTATTGTTTGGAAATATAGCATGGTCATATGGAACAGTATATTCCAAAAGGCTGAGATGGAATACGCCTTTTATGTATGCTGCCGGATTGCAGATGTTTCTTGCAGGGGTAGTGCTGACTTTAACCGGCATATTTGCCGGAGAGAGTTCAGCTTTTCATCCAACCATCAGTGGATGGGTGGCGTTGATTTATCTCGCCATGATCGGATCGATTGTCAGCTATGGCGCCTACCTGTATGCTTTATCTCATTTGCCCTCTACGGTGGTTTCTTTATATGCCTACGTAAATCCGGTTGTTGCGGTCCTCTTCGGTTACCTCCTGCTGCAAGAGAAATTTGGTTTCTACACTTTGCTCGCCATGATTATTACGATAGCAGGCGTTTACCTGGTAAATTCAGGGTTTAAGGAGAAAAAGGATCAGCCATATTTCATCCAAAAGTTGAGGATGGTCCCTTCCTTGTTGAAACTCTGGTGAACGCAATGGCATGAGATGTTTACTTCCGCGGGTTCTGACCTATTAATATTTATGCGGATGACAGTGCATTGCGTTTTCTGCCGAAGGAACCTGTTTATGGTTCAGCACGATTTATCTTTTGAAAAAACCTTGATGAACTGCTGACGGGAATTTTGCTTTCCCGTCAGCGGTCTGTCTTTCCAATTCGCAACCATCATGGCAGGAAAAAAGTGATGTTGGTTGTCAACCAGGCCACCTGTTGTTCAGCCGTGATAGGTTATTTTGTTTTATCCTTCGGTGCAGGTACCGGCGGAACTGTTTTTTCCTGAGTTTTCAGCATGTCCATGATCACTTCCAGTCCTTTGTTAAGCTGCTGATCAATGCCTGCATAAGCTAGGGCAGGATCCAAATCAACCACTATGTCCGGATCAACACCATGTCCTTCTATCAGCCAGCCGGATGAATCATATGGAGCGAACTCGGGACGGTTGAGAAATCCGCCATCCATTATCGGCAGTGTACCCCGTATGCCTACCACTCCGCCCCAGCTTCTCTTTCCAATCACCGGACCGATCTTAAGCTTTTGAAACCGGTAGGAGATTATATCACCGTCTGAGGCGGAATATTCATCAGTCAGCAGCAATTTGGGTCCCAACAACATAGTAGGATCAGGCGAACCGATTTGGTTACGTGCCATGTTAAAATAAACGAGGTCGAGTGAAAGGCGTTGCGCTACAAGAGAGGAGACAAAACCGCCGCCATTGCCGCGGTCATCCACAATTAAAGCCTTTTTATTCAGTTGCGGATAATAATGTTTGATAAATTCATTCAAGCCATCCTGACCCATATTGGGGATATGGAGATAACCTACTTTTCCGTTTGACACTGAATCTACATAGTGAATATTTCTTTCCACCCAATTATAATAATACAAGGCACTTTCATCACCCAATGGAACTATGATCACTTTCCTGCTTCCATCAACAGCTGCTTTACTGTTAAGGGTGAGTTCAACCTGCTTGCCGGCCATATCGATGAGTGAGGCATAAATATCATTCATGCCATTGGTAGGGATGCCATTTACCGCGATGATAAAATCACCGGCTTTTGCATTCACTCCCACTTCCGTGAGCGGGGAGCGCAGCTCATCACTCCAGTTGGCACCTTGAAGAATTTCTGTAATCTTATAATAACCGGATGCATCTTTGATCAGTGTCGCGCCCAGCAATCCGGTCTTAATACGTTCAGGTTCGGGCTTATCGCCACCGCCAACATAAGAGTGGCCGATACTGAGTTCACCAACCATTTCACCCAACAGGTAAGTCAAATCAGCGCGATGGTTTACATAAGGTACCAGTGAGCCATACTTTGATTTAATGGCATTCCAGTCGAGGCCGTGCATGTTAGCAACATAAAAGAAATCACGCATTTGCCTCCATGTTTCATTAAAAATCTCCTGGTATTCCTGCCGGCGGTTAACCATTACTTTCATATCAGAGAGATTCAAATTTTTGTCTGCCTGAATTTTGCCCATAGGCAGATCAATGATAGAATAGCTGTGTCCTTTGGCCACTACCATCTTCTTTTTGTCGGCTGAAATCTGAAAGTTATCATAAGCACCCAGTGCGACTTCTTCCTTATCCTTGAATTTAAAAACAGACAGTGTCGATCCCTGTTCTCCTGATTTTGAATGCAGGTAGTAAATATTTCCTTCGGCAGACTGTATATTGAAATATTGTGCAGCTT
>JBGAWA010000174.1:0-4029 GCA_044227805.1 Chitinophagales bacterium
GCTCTCGCAATACCAGTCGCTCAAAACAACACTATCGCAAAACCTTTCCCAGCAACAGGCTCTTGAAAAAGAAGTGAAGCAGCTAAGAAAGAAATTCAAACGACACCGGTTCTGGGGCAAGATGAAAAATGCCGGTTTACTCATTCTCTCTGGTCTTGCGGCCAAACAATTACTACACTAACGAAACCAATAAAAGGCATGAAAGAAAAAAGCATTGTGGCTTCGGCCACACTGATTACCTCCCTTCTCTCTTATGCCTATGCAAAGGAATCCGGAAAAGATGCGGTTCCCTTTGTGATGGTGGGAGGTTTTATCGGGTCACTCATTGGAGAGGGCATCGCTGAAATAATCAAAAACAATAACCAAAATAACAATCAAAAAAACAATGGCAACACAAATAATCGATGACGGCGCATCAATTCGGATTATAAACGCCGCCAGCGTACTGCTGATCAACAAATCGCATATCAAAACCATTGACACGGTTAAGGATAATACTATCCGACTGGATATCGGATCTGGTGCGCTTAAAAACGTTTTTATCAAATTCACGGAAGTGACTATCCCGGCAGCATTACCGGACGTTTACGCATTGCGGGATGCAATCAATGCTATGCTGAAAAATAATGGTGGCGGGCTGGCAACGGAACAGAAACAGGATATTCAGATTGAATTACTGAGCGGCATCCTGTCTGCGCTGACGGAGATAAAAATAGCGATCAGCAATTTGAAGTGTTGCTGCAATGGGCAGATCATGCGAATTGATGAATCCAACCCATTGGTTACTTATGTTGGGTATGCCAATATGGATTCACTGCCCGGTGATGCTGTATGGAAAATTCAACGAACAACAAGATTTGCCACCAACGATATTGTAATTGTGGAATGGGCTGATGGAAACGAATTGTTTGACAATATCTGGGATCAACGCCTTGAGCTTAATTACCTGGCATTGGTCGGACCGGCAAGATAAATAGCTGATACAGAAATGAACTATTCTACCGTACCAGAAATAGTGCTTGGTGAAACTCCGGAAATAGATGTTCCGGAGTTAGCCGTTTCATATACCCGCAGTGGCAAGCGGCAGTTTGGCAAAATCACCAGTTCCAAAGATGCTGCTGATTTTATCCGTGACACTTTTGGAGAAGGCCAGGTGGAACTACAGGAGCAATTCATCGTGCTTTACCTGAACCAGGCCAATGAGATTATCGGGTATTACAAACACTCCAAGGGAGCCATCAATGCAACGGTGGCTGATATTAGGATTGTGCTGGCTACAGCTTTAAAGCGCTTGCGGTTTCTATGGTGATTTGCACAATCATCCATCCGGTAATCTTAAACCCTCCAGGGCAGATGAACAATTGACGGATAAGATCAAGCAAAGATCTTCGCTGATGGATGTGAAACTGCTCGATCATATCATCGTTACCAGGGATGGCTATTACTCCTTCGCTGATGAAGGATTGCTGGGTCTTGATGGGCTGAACAATAAGGAGCAGTTTTTGTAACCGCCGTTGAAGGTTATCCACTAAGAAAGAGCATAACAAACTCTCTTTAGAAAAACTGGCTGCTTCTTTTGGGATCACCGACAAAACGCAGGTGAAGGAGTTGACTGAACTCGCTATCGTGAACAGGGCAAGACTGCTGGCACATAGCGAAGGAACAGTGAAAGAACGATTCCAGCGAATAGTGGAGCTGTACTACGCCCAAGTGAACCTATCTCAGCGAACCTCTCAAAGCATACTACTGCAACAATATTCCACTCCTGCTCCCATTGGTTATCTGGCGGGTGTTTTCTGTGAGATAGATAAGCTGCAATTTAACGGTGGCTTCGCCCTGGAACCTTCTGCCGGAAATGGACTGTTAACCATTGCAGCCAAACCGGAAAGAGTGTATGTAAACGAACTGGACAGCTTCAGAAACCATAACCTGAAAACGCAAGGCTTTGCCAACGTATGGAACCGGGATGCGACTAAGCCTTTCTTTGATGTAGAGCAGATTTCAAAGCCGTAATGACCAATCCTCCTTTTGGCAAAATGGAGACCGAAGTCATGTTCGATACTTTTCCCATTAAGCCACTGGAGCATGTGATGGCCCTGCGGGCACTCGATTGTATGTCAGATGATGGCAGAGCTGCTATCATCATTGGCGGTCATACTACCTGGGATGCCAAGGGCAGAATCACTTCTGGAAAGAACCGTATTTTCTTTAACTATCTCTACAGCCGCTATCATGTAGCGGATGTTATCAATATTGATGGTCATAAACTTTATTCCCGGCAGGGAACTTCTTTTGATGTGCGGCTGATCCTGATTAATGGCAGAAAACCCGAAGCATCGGGAGCAGCCCCGGTCTTTAACCCGGATAAGGATGTAGTAGTAAAAACCTTCGAGGATTTATTTGACCGGGTGATGGATGCAATGGAAACAAACCAAAATCCAGCTATGAAAATTGTAACGATAAAACAGCATTTGGAAAAAGAGGCTGCGGCACTGATGAAACTATTCCAGGATGAAACCTGGCTGAACCAGACCAGCCTCCAGAAAGCTGTGTAGTGCTGAATGCCCCGTTTCCTGATAGCATGGCTTTTGAAACCAGGGAAGCCTTGCTGGTAAGGGAGATGGGTGGGGCGACATTAGTAATTTTGTTCGTCACCGTTTGAAATATCCCAACAAAGCGGCTTTATGTAAGGTATTATCTGCTGAACAGATTGATGCGGTGGCAATGGCGATTTACAATATTGAAGCCAGGGGACAGGGTATGATTATCGGCGACCAGACCGGTATCGGTAAAGGCCGTGTGGCGGCAGCCATGATCCGCTATGCAGTGAACCGGGGTGTACAGCCAGTGTTTGCCGCTGAAAAGGCAAACCTGTTTTCTGACATCTACCGGGATTTATCTGCCATCGGTTCAGGGCATTTAAAACCATTCATCGTAAATGGCCGGGAATCAAAACCGATATCAAGTGAAGATGGCGAGGAAGTAATCTGCCAGGCTCCTGCTGCACCTGAACAGGAACGCATCATTGAATCAAGAGAGATTCCACTAGGTTACCAGTTTGTGATCGCCCCTATTCGCAGTTTAATTCACCGGAAAAGAAACCGGAGAAGCCTAACTTCCTTCGGGCGATTGCGGAGAGAGCAATATTTTATTCTGGATGAGGCGCACAATTCCAGTGGTTCATCCAACCGTGAGTTTTTACAAGGCGTAGTTGCCAAGAGCAAAGGCGTTGTTTTCTCTCTGCAACATTTGCCATTTGACGAATATGCCCATCTATGCCATGGCTTCCGTACCGATTGCAATATGAGCAAGATGATCTGGGTGGAAATATCACCAGAGGGTGTGGCATTGCAGAAGTACTATCATTACAGTTAGTGGCTGAAGGACAAATGGTGCACGCCGTGAGAGGATTTTGGAAAGTAGGGTTGAGTATAACTCACTTGATACAGACGAAGAACACCGGGCCGCGTATATCACAGAGATCCTTCCAGGATATTATTGCGTTTCAGTCAAACTTTGTGGACACACAAGTAGAGGAACTCGATAAGATTGCCGTAGCCGAAGGAAAGGAAGTAGAGCTGCGGGAAGGTACTTCTCAGGCAGGTGTAGATAACCAGCCCTATTTTTCAAAGGTATTCCAGGTAATTAACCAGATGCTTTTTTCTCTCAAAGCTGAAGCTGTGGCAGAACAGGCCATCAAGCGATTGAAAGAAGGCAAGAAACCGGTGATTGCCTTTGCCTCCACAATGGGCAGCTTTATTGAATCAATGGAAAATGAGCATGGCACGCCGGTTGGAGATGGAGATACCATCAATGCAGATTTTAGTGAGGTATTGAAACGTGGGCTGGAAGGTGTGCTGCGTTATTCTGAAAAGGATGTGGACGGTAATTCCATTCACAAAAAATTTGAGATCAGCGAATTTCCCCCCGATGCACAAACCGAATACCACCGCATCCTGGAAAAGATAAACGCCGTATCAACCGGCATTACTATTTCGCCGATTGATGTAATTATAAAAAAAATCAAAG
>JBGAWA010000060.1:0-26370 GCA_044227805.1 Chitinophagales bacterium
GTAGCGCCGCTGTTGCCGCTTACATAGGTTGTCAGTTCAAATGTCTGCGGCCGCAGCAGATAATTCACGTCATCGGGAAAAGAATGTTTGCTGACAATATTGATAGTGCTGAACCCATCTCTGTAAACAAGCGCCTCTACCGTTATCTGATTGCCGGGTATGTCGAGATCGCCGAGATTCAACCATGTAGGATCTTGTGTAAGACTAAGTGTTTGGGACAGGGCGGATGAGGAAGCAAATGACAACAATACGAGAGTGAGGAGCGCAACAGATTTCATTCCTGTGTTTTGTGCCGGCAAAAAAAGCAAAAGGGTGAGATTCAAAATTAATCAAATTCTTAGCGTGAGGTCAATAGCGCTGTAATGACTCTGGATTTTGCAATGGAAAAATCCTGCTTCGCTGCGACACAGTACTGCCAAGGGTTTGCTCGTTTTGTTAAAAATCAAAAATATTTCGTAAACCCTAAACAGTGCTACGGCGGGGTTAAAGGCATGACTATTTATGCTGCAATATTTTTGTTGATCACAAATATTCCGCCAGCCAGTCCTGCACCGCCTGGTAGAAAAACCGGCTGTTTTCGGCTTTCAGGATCCAGTGATTTTCCTCCGGAAACACAATCAGCTTGCTTGGAATTTTTTGACGCTGTAAAATGTGCCAGTTCTCAATTGAATTGTTGATAGGCACACGGTAATCCAGTTCACCTACTGTGATGAGCATTGGCGTTTTAAAATTCGCGGCATAACGATAGGGGTTCTGTTCTTTCCATACTTTGGCATCTGTCCATGGAGTGCCTCCGTTCATCACTTCACGGTTATAGATTACATCGCTGGTGCCCCATTGCGACACGCTGTTCACCAATCCTGCATGACTGATCAGGCATTTATAATGCGTAGTAGTAGCCTGCAGCCAGTTGGCAAGATGGCCGCCATAGCTTGCGCCGCCAGCAGCCTGCCTTGTTCCGTCGATGAAAGGGAATCGTTTGATCGCATCCGCTGCTGCACCATTGATTTCTTCGCCAGGGCCTTTGAACGGATCGAACTGAATATCCTGCCCGAATTTTTCACCATAACCGGTGGAGCCGGTATAGTCTGTCAATAATAACACGTAACCTGGACTGGCAAGCAGATGATAGTTCCAGCGGTAACCCCAGTTTTCTTTCCACGACCCTGCAGGTCCGCCATGTATCACCACAAACAATGGATATTTTTTAGCAGGATCAAAGCCTGCCGGCCTTACCAGCAGGCTCCTGATTTGTTGTCCTTTCTTACTCGTGTACCAAACTGTTTCCACGGGTGGAAGATCAAGCAATGCGAGTTTTGCTTTATTGAATTCCGTGAGCAAGGTAAGGCTGCCATCTGCATTCAGCCTGGCAATTTCAGGAGGACTTGATGCAGTTTCATAGCTGGCCACCACGGTCCGGTTGCTTGCTGTCCCAATACTGACACCCGTAAGACAACCGGTTGCAGCAGTACTAATAATTTTTGGATTGCCGCCATTGACCGATAAGGTGTAAATCTTATCTCTTCCCTGGTCTTCCACACTTAAATAAATCATGTCACTATTAACCACATAATTATTGATGCCACGATCAATTTTTTCACTGATCATCATTTTATTTTGCATGGAAGGCCAGTCAAAGCGTACCAAGCGATTCAGCGCATACACTTTGTAATTATTGACGGTTGTGCTATAACAGATCAAATACTTTCCGTCTTTGGTAACCTGTGGGTTTCCATAATCATATTTGTCATTGGTGAGTTTTATGGCTTCACCGCCATTTGTTGAAACCTTGTATAATTGTGAAGCTGGCTCCTGGTAAGCTGCCGTGTTGGCATTGTCGCTAATGGCGAGGATTACTTCTTTACTGTCGGCACTCCACGCAGCACCCGTGTATCGAAAACCTGCGGACTTGCTGAGCGTCACATCAGTGAACAGGTCGCGGGCAACGCTGCCCGCTTCAACAGACTGTACAAAGGCATGTTCCTGCATTTCATCGAGCCAATGATCAAAATCTCGTATAGGAAAGGAAGTGTACACCCGGGCTTTGTATTTGAGTTTCTTTTTTTCTTCGGCTGCTTTTTTATTCGCTGAATCCACGTAACATAATGGAAAAACAGTGCTGTTGAACAGAATCATTTTTCCGTCAGGGCTCCATCGTGGAGCGGAGGCGCCGGTTGATAAGTTCGTGAGTCTTTGTCCTTCGCCCCCTTCCCTGATGTTCATGGTATAGATATGTGTCACCTCATCTCCATCACGCTTCGCCACGAAAGCGATGAATTTACCATCAGGGCTCCAGGTATATCCGCTTTCACCTGCCTTCCCTGCGGTCAGTTTCCTGGCAGGCACATGACCGTCGGCAGGCACCAGCCAGATATCACTTATCTGCTCCTTCTCATCATAAGCCGGCTCAGTGACACTGAAGGCCACCCAATTGCCATCCGGGCTGACGGCCGGAGCGCCGACTCTTTTCATCAGCCACATTTCTTCATGGGTTATAGCTTTTTTTTCCTGTGCATGCAGGGTTATAATACCAATCAGGAAGCAGGCAAGCAGTGTTAGTTTTTTCATTTGATTTTTGTTTGGAGTATGTGATGAGGAAGGAATAGTTACGAAGTCGCTTTTCGAAAAGGATGAGTGGCCATCAGCCGGCTAATGCTTCATGCAGTACCTGTTTCAGTTCACCGGTATTCGTGATGGAATTTATCTTGCCATTGCGGGAGTAGGAGATGATGCCTGTTTCCTCCGAAACTATTACGGAAATGGCATCCGTTTCTTCCGTAATACCGATGGCGGCACGGTGTCGCAAGCCGGCGCGCTCAGGAACCGTTGAACTCTCGGAGATAGGAAGCACTGTTCCCGCAAAAACGATTTTGTGCTGTGATATAATGACTGCGCCGTCATGCAACGGGCTTGATTTTTCAAAAATACTTTCGAGCAGCTTGGCAGAAATCACCGCATTGATCTTGACGCCAGGGCTGTTAAAATCATTTAATTTGAAAGTGGAGAAAAATACCATCAGCGCACCGGTCTTCGTCCTGGAGAAATATTCAATAGCATTTTCAATTTCAACGGCATCCTGATCCTGCTGCTTGCTGCGTTTTTTTTTATTCCCCCTGATAAAATCCCAGATGTTTTCGCGGTCACCGAGACCTGCCTTTCCCAGCTTTAAAAGGAAGCGGCGGATCTCCGGCTGAAATACAATCAATATGGCTATGAGCCCTGCATTAACAAAGGCGCCGATGATATCCGTCAGAAAATGAAGTTTCAAAAACTTCACCAGCAGGTACGTGCAGTAGATCAGCAGCATGCCGAAGAAGATGTTCATAGCCCTCGTGCCCCGCACCAACCGGTATAGTTCAATCACCAGCAAGCCGACCAATATCAGATCAATGACATCAATCAGCGAATATTCATGTGAAAATATTTTATACAGTAACAGCATGCAGTTGTTCTATTAATTGAATCGCTTCTTTTGCCTCTCTCACATCATGCACCCTTAGCAACGTAGCACCGTTGAGCAGTGCAACGGTGTTTAAGACCGTGGTGCCGTTCAATGCTTTATCCGGGTGCAACTTTAACAGCTGGCAAATCATTGATTTCCTCGAGATGCCGGCTAAGATAGGTAATCCAAACAGCCGGAATACGGGTAATGCCGACAACAGTTGGAAATTATGGGACATGGATTTTCCAAATCCGAAACCGGGATCTATCACCACATCCTGTATACCGACCCTTTGCAGTTGAACTATTTTCATTTTCATCCAGTCAAAAACTTCCCTCACCACATCATCATACTGCGGATTGGATTGCATGGTGGCTGGCAAGCCCTGCATGTGCATGAGCAGGTAGGGCACTTTCAACTCGGCAACCGTTTGCCATAATGCTGGATCAGAAGTGCCGCCCGAAATGTCATTGGCAATGGAAGCGCCATGATCAACTGCCCGGCGAAGCACGCCGCTGCGATAAGTATCGGCGGAAATCACAGCATTCGGAAACCGCCGATGAATGGCATCCACGGCCGGAATCAATCTTGACAGTTCTTCCTCTTCGCTCAATGCCGCCGCACCCGGCCTGCTCGACATACCGCCGATGTCCAGTATGGAGGCACCTTCCTGCAACATCTTCTCCGCTTGCAGCAACAACTTTTTCTCATCTTTCCACTTTCCACCGTCATAAAAAGAATCAGGTGTTACATTGATGATGCCCATGACCAGCGGCCCGCTGATATCCAGCAACTTGCCTCTGCAGTTGAGCGTAGTCTTTGTAGAAAAGATTGTATTTTTCGCAGTCATTGTTTGTAAAAATATTCCCAAAAAATTGGAAAGCAAAACAAGTAAGCAGTTTGATGAGCAGGCCGGTGCCTGTAAAGATATGTTCTCGAAAAAGGCCAAAGACTATGGAACATCCTGGCGCATTCTGCGGCTCTCCTCCCTGGCTGACCAGATATTTATCAAGGCGCAGCGTATCCGTACCATCGACAGGCTGGAAGTGAAGAAGGTATCGGAAGAGATGGACAGCGAGTTCATCGGCATTGTCAATTATTCTGTCATCGCACTCATTCGTTTATCGTTGGGTAACCGGATAGAGGAACCGCTTGCACATGAGGAATTGATGCAGTTGTATGGTGAAAAGATCGCCACGGCGAAGGCGTTGATGATGGCAAAGAACCACGACTATGGTGAAGCATGGCGTGATATGCTGATCAGTTCTTTTACGGATCTGATTCTCATGAGGATACTCCGCATCCGGCAAATGGAAGATAACGATGGCAAGACCCTCGCTTCGGAAGGAGTGGATGCCAACCTGTACGATATCATCAATTACGCTATTTTTGCGCTCATCAAAATTGGCGAACAGCAATGAATAAATTTTTGCGGATTATCTGTGTCCTCATAGGCGCATTGTTTATTGTTTCGGGATTTGTGAAAGCCGTTGATCCGGTGGGCTTCTCTATCAAGCTTGATGAATACTTTGAAGTGTTTGCCGAGGACACTGCGAAGATTGGATTTATCTCCTCTTTCTTCCTCTGGCTGCGCAATATTTCAGTCTACCTCTCCATGTTTTTCTGCGTGCTGGAGATGGTGCTGGGTTTTATGCTGTTGATTGGATTTCAGATGGAGCTTACTTCCTGGCTCATGTTGCTGTTGATTGTATTTTTTACCTGGCTCACAGGCTATTCCGCCATCACCAACAAAGTAACGGATTGTGGTTGCTTTGGAGATGCTTTGCACCTCACACCCTGGCAATCGTTTAACAAGGATGTAGTACTGCTGGTGTTCATATTGCTCATCTTCGCGTTCCGTCACAGGATTAAACCTGTTTTAAAAAACAATTCATTGGGAACAGTATCCGTGGCGGCGTTCACGGCTGCCTGTACCTACCTTACTGTATATTGCTTTCAGCATCTGCCCATCATTGACTTCCGTGCCTATAAAGTGGGTAATGACATCCGTGAACAGATGACGCTTCCCGAAGGAAAAACGCCGGATCAGTATGTCACGATACTAACCTATAAAGACAAAGCTACCGGAGCAACGGGTGACTATGTTATGGCCAACAACAATGAACAGCAATCCGACTGGTTCAGCGCCAAAAACCTGCAGGTATTACCCTGGCAGGACTCTCTGTGGATGAGCACGCATGAATTTGTGAAGAGCAACAGTGAGATTGTTGTGAAGGGCGAAAAACCCAAGATCACTGATTTTAAAGTTTGGGACAACGATAATCAGGACGCCACATCCTTAGTCCTTGATGAACCGAATTTTCATTTCTGGCTGGTCGCACAGGACATGACAAAAACTAACAGGGAAGCATTTCAAAAAGTAAATCAACTGGCTGCCGCCTGCGAAAAAAATAAGATTCAGTTTATGGGACTTACTTCAACACCGTATGAATTGCTCGATCCTATCCGCCATGAATTGAATGCACCCTTCCCGTTTTACTATGCTGATGGCACAGTACTGAAGACAATCATCCGCAGTAATCCCGGACTTGTTTTGTTGAAGGGCTCCAGGGTGCTTGGGCAATGGCACTATAATGACATTCCGACATATGATGAACTGGAGAATAGCTTTTTTCAGAAGTAATGAGGTGCTATGGCTGCAAACACTTAATCAGTTACCGGTGCGAAAATTGAAAAGAATGCAGGAAGGCCGGAGAATTGCTGTAATAGATTAATTACTCAAAAATGACTGATGCCTTCTCACTATCCACACAGCATTTATCTGACCGGTTTCATGGGCAGCGGAAAGACCACTATCGGCAAACAACTTGCTAAATTATTACAGTATGATTTTATTGACCTTGATGAATATCTTCAACATCAGGAGAGAGCAACCATCACTCAGTTATTTGAATTGAAAGGAGAGGCGTATTTCCGGGAGCGGGAATCAACCTACCTGCGCCGGTTTGATGCTTCACAACATATGGTAATGGCTACCGGTGGAGGTACACCCTGCTTTTTCGGCAACATGGATTGGATGAATGAACAAGGGACAACAGTTTACCTGAAAGCTGCGCCTGCCTTGCTGGCGGATCGCCTGCGGAATGAAAAGGTTCACCGCCCGCTGCTGCAGGGGAAAACCGGGCAGGATGCATTTAATTATATATGTGAAAAACTGGCAGAAAGAGAGAAGTTTTATTTGTCTGCCAAGGTAATTGTTGAAGCTGCTTCACTGACCGCCAGGAAGCTGCTGGATGTACTAAAGCAACAGGTGTAATTGCACGATGCAATTACAAAGCCCTCACAGGATTTTTCTTGCCGGAAAATAAACACTTTCTGTTTTTGCAACCTGTACTTGCTTACCCTTAGCATTACTGTACCGCAGCTAAGTGGAATTTTTCGAATAGCAGCTTGTGCTGCTGAAGGAGAATGATCTTTATTTCATCGTTCCCATACACGCTATTATCTTACTGCCTTGCCCATATTTGATAAGTAACATAAATTATCAGGTAGTTGGTGGAGCTTATGATGGATCTTATTGTTTTAACCCGGATTTTTCAGTGGAAAAATCCCGCTTCGCTGCGACTCAGAACTGCTAAGGGTTTGCTCAATTTGTCGAGAAAGGAAAATGTTTCACAAACCCTAAGCAGTTCTACGTCGGGGTTAAACCCGTTGCCGCTTTGAACTGCAAAATGTGGGTTTAATTCCAAAGTGAAGAGAATTGTTTGAGCGTCCTTCCACCATAGAACGCAGTCTTGCTAAATCAAATTGAAAATTTTCAATGATCACGGGAGGCTGGAAAGCGCATGGGTTAATCCATCCGGCCTACCACGGTTTAAGCCCGCGCTACACTGATCAAAACAGCAACAGGGTTTTAATTTGAAAAATCCGGTTTGTGGCAAAGTGTATTGCCCTATACAGGGTAAATATGTTTCTCGCGCCTTGCTTTTTTCTCAACGTGCTTTCCTTGAATTCAGGGTGAAACAGGAGTGCAAATTATTTTATCCACAAAGTGGTAAAAAGTGGTAAAAAGTGGAATAATGTTTCTATTTTTGATTCGTTTTAAAACAGCATAATGGCTCAAACCCGCTTCCTGGGCGAATTTCCGTGTACACTTGATGCAAAAGGCAGATTGCTTTTTCCTGCTGCATTAAAGAAACAGGTGCCTGCGAAAGCCAAAAACCAGTTTGTTATTCACCGCGGTTTTGAAAAGTGTTTGGTGCTGTATGCAAAGCATGACTGGGAAGAGATCAGTGCTGAAGTGAACCGTCTGAATTTATACGTCAAAGACAACCGTGATTTCGCGCGTTACTTCTTCAGGGGTGCAACGCCATTGATGCTCGACGGTACTAACCGGTTACTGCTACCGAAGTCCTTGTGTGATTCAGCGGATATCAAGAAGGATATCATCCTGTTTGGTTATGCCAACCGCATTGAAGTATGGAGCGATAAACTATATCGCAGACAAATGGATGAAGAGCCGCGCGACTTTGTGAAGCTGGCGGAAGAAGTGATGGGAAGACTGAATAAAAGTTAAGGATAACGTAGCGGTGGGGAAAATTTTAAATGAAGATGAATGCAAGTGTATCATGTGCCGGTGATGTTGAAGGAGTGTGTGGATGGTCTGAATATTCAGCCGGATGGAATCTACGTGGACGTTACCTATGGCGGAGGTGGGCACAGCAAAGCTATTCTTAAGAAAATTAATCACGGAAAATTGATCGCATTCGACCAGGACATTGATGCAACAGCTCATCTCATGCAGGATGACCGGTTTGTTTTTGTCAACCGGAATTTCAAGCACCTTAAAAGCATGCTGCGTGTGAATGGAATCAGCAGCGTAGATGGCATACTGGCTGATCTGGGCGTTTCTTCATTCCAGCTTGATACGGAAGAGCGAGGCTTTGCACACCGGATGGAAGGGCCGCTCGATATGCGCATGGATAAGAACACTTCCCTTACCGCGGAAGAGATTGTGAATAGTTATGCTTCCTCTCAGTTGCAGAGAATTTTCAGCGAGTACGGAGAAGTTCGCAATGCCCGAACGCTGGCATTGCACCTGGCGGAAGCAAGGTTCGAATTTAAGATTGACACAGTTGGAAAATTATTACAGGTGATGACTCCGGTTATCAGGGGAAATAAAAACCGATATCTGTCGCAGGTATTCCAGGCTTTGCGGATGGAGGTAAATGATGAGCTCGCCGTCCTGCGCGATTTCCTCGAACAAAGCAGGCAGGTACTGAAATCCGGCGGCCGTCTCGTAGTGCTCTCCTATCATTCAATTGAAGACCGGATCGTTAAGAATTTTTTCCGCTACGGAAATACTTCGGGTGAAACAGTAAAAGACTTTTTCGGGCAAGAGGAGAAATTTTTCCGGCTGATCAATAAGAAACCATTGGAAGCAAGTGAAGAGGAAGTGAAGCATAATCCAAGAGCGCACAGCGCCAGGTTAAGAATTGCAGAAAAAATTTAAAGACCATAAACAGGTATCGGGCATCAGCATGTCAGCAACTAACCAGATCAGGCAAACAGTGCAGGAAGTCAAGGCGGAACCCATACGGGAGAAACCTGTTTCATCCAAACGTAATTGGTTGTATGAGTCGCTCGACCTGAGTCGTTGGGTCCACCATCAAACCATCATAAGAAACCTTCCATTTGTATTCTTCTTAGCTACAATTGCCATTGTGTATATCGCCAATGCCCACTATGCTGAGAAAAATGTGAGAGAGCTGAACCTGATTGAAAAGAAAATGAATGAAATGCGCTGGGAATACATGACTACCAAATCAGAACTCGAAAACATCAGCAAGCAATCAGAGGTGGCGAGGCTGGTGGAACCATCCGGGCTTAAGGAACTGAGTGAGCCACCAAAAAAAATTATTGCTAAAAAGGATGAGCATTAAGAAAGACATTTTCTGGCGCATAGGTCTGGCGTACCTCTTTATGATGGTGCTCGGTATCGCTATTGCATGGAAAGTGTTTTACATCCAAACGGTGGAAGGACAACGCTACCGTTCAATGGCTGACAGCATTTCTACCAGGTATTTGCCCGTAGCGGCAGAACGCGGAAATATTTACGCTGAGGATGGAAGGATGCTCGCAACATCTTTACCCAGTTTTGAGATTCGGATGGATATGAAAGCGGACGGGCTGACCCATGAGATATTTTTTAAGAATGTTGACTCGCTTGCATGGTCTATGTCGCGCCTTTTCGGTGACAAGTCATACAGCGATTACAAGAAATTATTTTCAGCGGCACACAAAAGGGGAGACCGTTATTTCCTCGTGAAGAAGAATGCCACCTATCCGCAGCTGCTGCAGATGAAGACCTTTCCGATTTTCAGGCTCGGGCAATACAAAGGCGGACTGATCGTAGTGCAGTCCAACAAGAGAGCCTATCCTTATAAAGAACTTGCCAACCGCACTATCGGATATATGCGGGATGCTACGGTGCAACCCGTCGGACTGGAAGGCTCTTTTAATTCACAACTGACCGGAATTCCGGGCAAGCGGCTGATGCAAAAAGTGTCGGGCGGAGAATTTATTCCCATTAATGACAAGAATGAGTTAGAACCTCAAAATGGAAAGGACGTCATTACCACGATTGATATTAATCTGCAGGATGTGGCGGAGCATGCTTTGCTGAAAACACTGGTGACCAATGAAGCCGATCATGGCTGTGTAGTGGTGATGGATGTGAGAACAGGTGCTATTAAAGCCATCGCGAATTTAGGCCGAACGCCACAGGGTACCTATTGGGAAGATTACAATTATGCAGTAGGTGAATCACATGAACCCGGCTCCACATTTAAACTCGCTTCGGTGATGGCCTTGCTCGATGATGGTTATGTAGATATTGATGATACCGTTGATGTGGAAAAAGGCGTCCATCAGTTCTGGAGCCAGACCATGCGTGATGCAGAACGGCACAACCTTAACCGCATCACCGTACGTTCCGCGTTTGCACATTCATCCAATGTCGGTATTTCCAAACTTGTTGAACAGCATTATAACAAAGACCCTGAAAAATATTTGCAGCACCTGCGTTCACTCGGGCTGGATAAAAAGCTGAATATCGAAATACCCGGCGAGCAGCAACCGTATATTAAGAATACCAAGGATAAGCGGTTTACGCGCTATTCGCTGCCGTGGATGTCGGTGGGTTATGAAATTCAGATCTCTCCGCTGCAAATGCTGACGCTTTACAATGCCGTCGCCAACAATGGAGTGATGATGAAGCCTTACCTGGTGAAACAGATCCAGGAATATGGGTTGCCGGTTAAGGAGTTTGAACCGGTAGTATTAAACAAGAAAATCTGCAAAGACAAAACACTGCAGTCGCTGCAGTTAATTTTGAAAGAAGTGGTGGACAGCGGAACAGCGAGAAACCTGCGCAATGCCAGCTATACCGTTGCGGGAAAAACCGGCACTGCGCAGATTGCTGATGAGAAACACGGCTATGGGACGCGTGTGTATCAATCCTCTTTTGTCGGGTACTTTCCTGCGGAAAATCCCTTGTATTCATGCATCGTGGTGGTCAATGCGCCAAGCAAAGGTGTGTATTATGGCGCCGCAGTAGCTGCACCGGTCTTTAAAGAAATTGCAGATAAGGTGTATGCAACAGATCTCGATGTTCATCCCGCTGTTGCTTTACTTGCCAATAATGCATTGCCTAAACCGCTTGCCAAAGCCGGTAGTAAAAGTGATCTGTTATATGTATGTAAAGCACTTGGCATCAGCCATCAGTCGCAGGGGGATCATCCATGGGTTTCCGTGGAAAGCGGAACGGATATCAAATTGGTAGATCTCAATATTTCAGAAAAAACGGGTGTGGTGCCGGATGTAAAAGGCATGGGATTGCGTGATGCTTTGTATCTGCTCGAGGGCTGTGGACTGCTGGTAAATGTCACTGGAGCTGGTGCTGTTTATACGCAGAGTATTCCTCCGGGTTCAAACATTCAAAAGGGACAATCTATTTCAATCGCGCTGACTTTGTGAAAAAATTATCTGACATATTATACAGAGTTTCCCTGCTGGAGGTATCCGGCACCACTGATCTCACCATAACCAGTGTCTGTTTTGATTCACGGAAAGTGACAGCAGGGAGTTTGTTTGTTGCTACGAAAGGTACTGCTGTTGATGGTCACGGATTTATCCAAACAGCTATAGCCAATGGTGCGGTAGCCATTGTATTCGAACAGTTAACAGAACAGAAGAATAATAAAGTCAGCTATATACAGGTTCGCGACAGTGCCCTCGCACTGGGCATCATCGCCGAAAATTATTATGATAACCCATCTGAAAAATTAAAACTGGTGGCCGTCACCGGTACCAATGGAAAAACAACCGTTGCTACCCTGCTATACAATCTTTTCAGCGGGCTGAATTATAAATGCGGGTTGCTGTCCACCATAGAGAACAGGATTGCAGGAGAAGTGGTGCCTGCCTCACATACGACACCGGATGCCGTTCAGATCAGTGCGCTGCTGCATCGCATGCAGGAGCAAGGCTGTACACATTGTTTCATGGAAGCAAGTTCGCATGCCATTCATCAGCAACGAATTGCAGGTTTGAAGTTTGCCGGCGCAATATTCACCAATATTTCCCATGATCACCTCGATTATCATAAGACGCTGAAGAATTATATCAATGCAAAGAAGATGCTGTTCGATCATCTGCCATCATCCGCTTTCGCACTGGTAAATGCTGATGACAAGCGCGGCATGGTAATGCTGCAAAATACGAAAGCCAAAAAGCAAACCTATTCCATCTCCGGCATGGGTGATTTCCGGGCACGCATCGTGGAAACATCGTTCCAGGGCATGCAGCTGCTGATGGACGGGCAGGAGTTTCATACACTGCTGGTGGGAAATTTCAATGCTTATAACCTGCTGGCGATTTATGCAACGGCCATTTTGCTGGGAGAAGAAAAATTAGCGGTGTTGACACAACTCAGCCAACTCAGACCCGCAGAAGGCAGGTTTGACTATGTGATCAGCGCCCGGCACAAGATCATGGGCATTGTTGACTATGCTCATACACCAGATGCATTGGAAAAAGTATTGCTCACCATAAAAAAAATCCGCACCGGAAACGAACAGCTGATCACTGTAGTTGGCTGTGGCGGCGACCGCGACAGCGCCAAGCGCCCCGTGATGGCTAAGGTGGCAAGCGAACTGAGTGACCGGGTGATTTTCACTTCCGACAATCCGCGCAGCGAAGATCCACAGGACATACTCGATCAAATGAAAGAGGGCATTATGCCATTAAAGATCGGAAAGGCATTGACGATACCCGACAGGAAAGAAGCCATCCGGACCGCTGTATCGCTGTGCAGCAAAGGTGATATCATTCTGCTGGCAGGTAAAGGACATGAAAAATTCCAGGAGATAAAAGGAGTGAAGTATCCATTTGATGACAAGCTGGTACTGGGAGAATCATTTCAGCAAATGGAAAAATAACGGCCATCATCAATACGGATAATAATTGAAAAGCAATAATTACCACAGGTCATTAACAATACTAAAAGCGATCGGCTTCAACTGATAAATATGCTGTACTATCTCTTTAAATACCTGGAGACCTGCTGCGACTTCATCGGCGCGGGGATGTTTGATTACATCTCCTTCCGTGCGGGGATGGCAATTATTGTTTCCTTGCTTATCTCTTTGGTTTTTGGAAAATCGCTTGTCCTCAGCTGCAGAAACAGGGAACACCCACTATGGGTGGGTTAATCATTCTCGCCGCTATCATTATCCCAACACTGCTTTTTGCACGCATTGAAAATGTGTATGTCATCACCATGCTTATTTCCACAGTATGGCTGGGGTTTGTGGGATTTCTTGACGATTACATCAAGGTGTTTAAAAAGGATAAGCGCGGCCTGGCCGGTAAGTTTAAGATAGTAGGACAGGTAGGACTTGGCATTATCATCGGATCCATCCTCTATTTTAACAAAGGAGTGGTGATCAGGCGAGAGTTGTTGAATGCACCCGTAGCCGCACCACTGATTGCGGCTGACTCTACACAGATTGAAAAAGTGGCAGCCCGTTTCGTGGACGCAAAACTGCCCATCACCACCATTCCTTTTGTAAAAAATCATGAGTTCAATTATTCAAGACTGATCAGCTGGATCGGTGAAGGGGCCGAGCAATACACCTGGATCATTTATATCATCATCGTGATTTTTATTATCACGGCCGTCTCCAATGGAGCCAACATGACCGATGGTATTGACGGACTGGCAACAGGAGCATCGGCCATTATCGGAGCAACACTTGGAGTATTCGCATACCTGTCAGGTAACATTCTTACAGCGGATTACCTCAACATCATGTATATCCCCAATTCAGGCGAGTTGCTGGTGTATGCTGCGGCACTCATTGGCGCCTGCATTGGATTTCTATGGTATAATGCCTATCCCGCGCAGGTATTTATGGGTGACACCGGTTCACTGGCATTGGGCGGCATCCTGGCCACGATGGCCATCATTGTCAGAAAGGAATTGCTGATACCTATTCTGTGCGGCATTTTCCTGGTAGAGACCGTTTCGGTGATGTTGCAGGTTGCTTACTTCAGATATACCAAACGAAAATTTGGCGAAGGAAAAAGAATATTCAAAATGGCGCCCTTACATCATCATTACCAGAAGCTGGGTTATGCTGAACCCAAAATTGTTACGCGCTTTTGGATTGTGGGAATTCTGCTGGCAATTGTTACGATGGTAACACTGAAGATCAGGTAATAAAAAGCGAATAAGATAGAGCTGATTCATAAACAACACGCATGAAAAGAATCGTCATACTGGGAGCAGCGGAAAGCGGAGTCGGGGCCGCCGTATTGGCGAAGCTGCGGGGCATGGAAGTGTTCGTTTCTGATAATGCAAAGATCCAGGACGAATTCAAATCAGTGCTGCAGCAGTATGAAATTCCTTACGAAGAAAAAGTACATACTGCGGAAAAAATCCTGGCGGCAGATGAGATTATTAAAAGCCCGGGCATTCCTGAAAAGGCGGCAATCATTCAACAACTGAAAGCCACCGGTATTTCCATCATTTCTGAAATTGAATTCGCGGCACGTTTTACAAAATCAACGATCATTGCCATCACCGGCACCAATGGTAAATCCACTACCACCTCGCTCATCCATCATATGTTGCAGAAGGCCGGCCTGGATGCCTCTCTGGTCGGCAATATCGGAAAGAGCTTTGCCAGGCAGGTGGCGGATAATGACACCGCTTATTATGTGGCGGAGATCAGCAGCTTCCAGTTAGATGACTGTTATGAATTCAAGCCGCATATCGCTGTACTGACCAATATCAGCGACAATCATCTTGACCGTTATCACTACCAGCTCAGTGACTATGCGGATGCGAAATTCCGCATTACGCAAAAACAGTCAGCCGCTGACTATTTCATCTATTGCGCGGATGATGCAGAGACAATCAAAGCGCTCGGCCGTCATGATTTTCCTTCAGAAAAAATAAGTTTTTCCATGCAACAGCAGCTTACCAATGGCGCATGGACAGATAACAATGAAATTTTTTTTAATCTAAAGAATAACTCCTTCTCCATGTCACTGTTCAACTTAGGATTACGAGGAAAGCACAATGTGTACAATTCCATGGCCGCAGGCATTGTTGGAAGTATACTGGATATCCGGAAGGATTTGATCCGTGAATCACTATCGGATTTCAAAGCGCTTGAACACCGGCTCGAATGGGTGGCTGATGTGCATGGCATTGAATTCATCAATGATTCCAAAGCTACCACTGTGAATGCGGTATGGTATGCGATGGAAAGTGTAAACAAACCTATCGTCTGGATCGCCGGCGGCATCGACAAGGGTAATGATTATTCATTGCTGCTGGATCTCGTTCGTACTAAAGTGAAAGCCATCGTCTGCATGGGACTTGATAACCGGAAGATTCACGAAGCCTTTGCGCGCTCTGTAGATCTGATTGTAAATACGGAAAGCATGGCAGATGCAGTGAAATCGGCTTACCGGCTTTCCACCAATGGTGACTGCGTGCTGCTCTCACCGGCATGCGCAAGCTTCGACCTGTTTCAGAATTTTGAAGACCGGGGCCGGCAGTTCAGGGAAATGGTACGGTCACTGTAATAAGTTAGCTAAACCCATTGATCAGCGAATAGCTTTCAGCAATAATCTTTTTTGACTATGAATCCGGCTACAGTTCAGGTAGAGAATATTTTCAGAAAAACACAGGGCGACAGGTACATCTGGCTGGTGGTGATCTTTCTTTCTATCATTTCCATGCTGGCCGTTTACAGCTCAACCGGCTCACTCGCCTTTAAGTACCAGGGTGGCAATATGGAATATTACCTGGTCAAGCAGGCCATGATGATCCTCTTCGGTTTATTTCTGATGTATATGGCGCATAAGATTAACTACACCTATTATTCGCGTATCGCGCAGCTGTTGCTATATGTTTCCATTCCATTGCTTGCTTTCACATTAATTTTTGGAGTTGAAATAAATGATGCAAGGCGCTGGCTCACTATTCCGGTGGTCAATGTTTCATTTCAGACATCTGACCTCGCGAAGCTGGCGCTCATACTGTACCTCGCGAGAGTTCTGGCAAAAAATCAGGGCAATATCAAAGATTTTAAGTCAGGCTTTCTGCCGGTGATGCTGCCGCCGATGCTTGTCTGTGGCCTGATTGCTCCTTCTAATCTTTCAACGGCTGCCATCTTATTCGCAACCTGCCTGCTGCTGATGTTCATCGGCCGAATTAACATGAAATATATTGCCATCATGGGAGGTGCTGGCATCGTCTTGCTTTCCCTCATTATCATCATTGCGATGAACACATCGTTTCATGCGCGGGTTGATACCTGGGTTAGCCGACTGTCTGATTTCTTCGGCGATGGACAGGAAGCTTACCAGGTACAACAGTCAAAAATCGCTATTGCTAACGGCGGAATTTTTGGCGTGGGTCCGGGTAACAGTATGCAGCGCAACTTTCTGCCATCACCGTATTCTGATTTCATATTTGCTATCATCATTGAGGAATACGGTTTTATTGGTGCCCTTGTGCTGATTGTGCTGTATCTGTTTTTCCTGTTGCGTTGTATTAAGTTGTTCACTAAAAGCCCAGGCGCATTCGGGGCATTCCTCGCAGTGGGCTTGAGTTTCAGTTTGGTTGTGCAGGCATTGATCAACATGGCAGTGGTGGTGCACCTGCTGCCCACAACGGGTGTAACACTACCGATGGTCAGCATGGGTGGAACCTCATTGTGGTTCACCAGTCTTGCGATCGGCATTATTCTGAGCGTGAGCCGCAACGTTGAAAAAGAAGAGGAGAAGGAAGATGAAGCAACCGCTTAAGGTAATTATCAGTGGAGGGGGGACAGGTGGTCACATCTTTCCCGCCATAGCGATTGCCAATGCAATAAAAAAAATAGACACGTCGGCAGCATTGCTTTTTATCGGTGCGGCAGGAAGGATGGAAATGGAAAAAGTGCCGAAGGCCGGTTATCAGATCAAAGGGTTGCCTATTGCCGGTTTGCAACGCAGCCTTTCAGTGCAGAATTTGTTTTTACCATTTAAAGTAATTAACAGTTTGATGAAGGCCTATTCTCTGATCAGATCATACAGCCCTGACGTGGTGGTTGGTGTGGGAGGGTATGCCAGCGGACCGGTATTGTTTGCCGCTTCCCTGATGGGCATTCCTACATTGATACAGGAACAAAATTCATTTGCAGGTATCACTAATAAAATACTGGGAAAGCGGGCGAAAAGGATTTGTGTGGCGTATGAGGGAATGGAGCACTTTTTTTCCAGCGAAAAAGTGGTTCTCACAGGTAATCCCGTGCGTAAGGACATTTTACATCTTGAAGGAAAAAGAGTGGAAGGATTGCAGTTCTTCGGTTTGCAGCCGCATCGCAAAACAATACTCGTGATTGGCGGAAGCCTCGGTGCGCGGACTATCAATGAGAGCATACGCTCGCGGCTGGAAGATTTGGTAAAGGCGGATCTGCAAATTATCTGGCAAACCGGGAAGCGCTATTATGAAACCAATCTGTCGGCTGCCAAACAATCAACTGAACTGATTAAGGTGAAGGAATTCATTGACAGGATGGATCTGGCTTACGCAGCGGCTGATGTGGTGATTTCAAGAGCCGGCGCTTTGTCGATTGCCGAGTTATGCATTTGCAAAAAACCCAGTGTACTGGTGCCATCTCCCAATGTCGCGGAAGACCATCAGACAAAAAACGCAGTTGCTCTCGTTGCCAAAGAGGCAGCATTGATGGTGAAGGACAGTAATGCCATGGAGCAATTGATACCTGTTGTGCTGGAGTTGATCAATAATGAACCGCTTCAGCAAAAACTTGCGGAAAACATTGCAAGGTTGGCCAAACCGAATGCGGACGATGACATAGCGAAGATGGTGATTGGGTTGAAGAGATGAGTGAGGACAGTAGTCAACTGTCAATTGTCAATTGTCAATAGCCAGTCATTAGTAATTAATATTTCAAAATTCCTTTTTCAATTACATGAATCTCTCTTCCATCCATTCCATCTATTTCATCGGCATCGGTGGGATAGGTATGAGCGGGCTGGCGAGATATTTTCATGCCAATGGTTACAGGATCGCGGGATATGACAAGACACCTACCACGTTAACTGCTGAAATGATTCAGGAAGGAATGAATATACATTTTGAGGAGGATCTGTCGGTAATACCGTTGGAGGCTGATCTGGTGGTTTACACTCCGGCTATTCCTCCTGATCATAAGGAATTAATGTACTACCGTGAAAATGATTACCCGGTTATCAAACGGGCGGATCTGCTGGAAGAACTGACAAAGGATCTGTTTACCATAGCCGTGGCGGGAACGCATGGCAAGACAACCACTTCTTCCATGATTGCACATATCCTGAAATCCTCAGGTTATGACTGCACTGCTTTTCTCGGTGGTATCGCTGCTAATTATCATTCGAATTTCCTGGCGGGGAAAAACAAAACGGTGGTGGTGGAAGCGGATGAATTCGATCGTTCATTTCTGAAGCTTCATCCAAACATGGCGGTGGTTACGTCCTGCGACCCTGATCATCTTGACATCTATGGAACAAGGGACAAAGTGATTGAATCGTATGGAGCATTTACAAAAATGATCAAGCCGGGTGGCGTGCTGATCACGAAAAGGAATCTCACATTTCCTGACCGTTCTGCTGATAACATCAGTACGCTGTACTATGGTTTTAATGATATCACCGATGATGCGCATGCTGTAAACCTCCGCATTGAAAATGGAACGTATGCCTTCGACTTCATCCATGGAACGATGAGAGTAAATGATATTCATCTTTCCATTGCCGGCCGGCATAATGCCGAAAATGCAATAGCAGCCGCCACAGTCGCTGCCTTACTGGCCATTGACGGTGATAAAATCAGGCTGGCACTTCATTCATTCATGGGAGTACAGCGGCGCTTTCAGTTCGTTGTAAGAAGCAAAAAAGTGGTTTACATCGATGATTATGCGCATCATCCGGCCGAGATCATGGCCTTTCTGAAATCAGTTCGCGAAATTTTTCCCGAAAAGAAAATCACCTGCATTTTTCAACCGCACCTCTTCTCCCGCACCCGTGATTTTGCCGATGGCTTCGGGGAGAGCCTTTCGCTGGCAGATGAAGTGATACTCCTGCCCGTTTATCCGGCAAGAGAAAAGCCTATACAGGGAGTGAATGCAGAAATGCTGCTAGCAAAAATTAAAGCAGCAGAAAAATGTTTAGTGGAAAAGGAAAACCTGTTGCATCATCTTACCAATTGCAATATAGAAGTACTGGTGACGGTTGGTGCAGGAGACATTGACCAATTCGTGGAACCCATTGCCCGGCTGATCAACGAACGATATAAAATCGTTGACCACCTGCGTAACAATTGAAATAAACAATCATGATGAAAAAATTCTGGAATAAAATTAAGCCGGTTCTCATTTTCACTTTCTGGGTGTTGTGTGCGGGCGGCGTAATCACGTTGCTGGGTGCCGCTATTCAAAAACAGCAGCACATGTCTTTTCGGTCCATAGAAGTCAACATTGATGAAACCAATGGCGTATTGTTTCTTTCAAAGGAGGATGTGCTGCGTATGCTGAAAGACGATCAGGTGAATACGGATAAGCAGCAACCCGTGCGTGAAGTGAATTTTGGCAAGCTGGAACGGGTGATGGAAAACAATCCTTACGTTGAAAATGCAGAATTGTTTGTTGATGTGAATGGCATTATCCAGGTGAACATCCGTCAGCGCACTCCAATACTGAGGGTTATTAACAATCAAGGTGTGGGTTATTACCTTGATGAACACGCAAGTAAGATGCCTCTCTCCAGTAAATTTACGGCTCGTGTTCCGGTAGCAACCGGAAACATTCTTGCCGGTGCAGAAAACTCAAATAACCATGATTCAGTGACGCTACAAAAACTGTATAGTCTTGCAGCTTTCATCAATCGCGATACCTTTCTTACATCGCTTATTGAACAGATTGTCGTTAACAATCAGCGGGAGTTTGAACTGATACCTTCACTCGGCAATCACACTATTTTACTGGGAGACATTGACGAATTAAACGAGAAGTTTTCGAAGCTGAAAATATTTTACCGCGATGGACTGAATCATGTCGGCTGGAACAATTACAGCCAGGTGAATCTGAAATACCGTAATGAGGTGTATTGCACGAAGAGGACCCTCTCTGAACCGGTAAAAGCCGTAACCGTTGCGATAGCTGATTCGACAGTTGTCGCGGACAGCAGCAAACAATAAACATTTTAACTTTTAAACTGCAGCAAAATGATGAACACAGAATTTATTGTAGGACTCGATATAGGAACCACCAAGATCTGCGCTATCGTAGCGCGCAAAAATGAACATGGGAAGATTGAAGTGGTGGGCATGGGAAAGTCGGAATCTCTCGGTGTATCAAGGGGCGTGGTAGCCAATATAGACAAAACGGTGGATGCCATCACCAAAGCGGTCCGTGAAGCGGAAGATCATTCCGGCGTGGAGATCAAGAATGTGTATGTGGGCATTGCCGGCCAGCATATCAAGAGCCTGCAGCATCGCGGCATCCTCGTACGCGACAATATGGATACGGAAATCTGCACAGATGATATCCGCAAACTTGCGGAAGACATGAAACGACTCGTCGTGAATCCGGGTGACCGTATCATTCACGTCCTGCCACAGGAATACATCGTGGATAATGAAGCCGGCATCAAAGATCCTGTAGGCATGGCGGGCATCCGGCTGGAAGCGAACTTTCATATCATCACCGGTCAAATCAGTGCGGCGCAAAACATTAAGAAGTGCGTGGAAAAGGCAGGGCTGTCCATGGTAGATATGATACTGGAACCGCTGGCATCTTCCGCTGCCGTTTTGAGTGAAGAAGAAAAGGAAGCGGGTGTAGCCCTGGTGGATATTGGAGGAGGCACTACCGACATCGCGATTTTCCAGGATGGCATTATCCGCCACACCTATGTGATTCCTTTCGGTGGCAATGTGATCACCGACGACATCAAGGAAGGTTGCATGGTGATGCGCAACCAGGCGGAAATACTGAAGCTGCGATTCGGAAGCGCTATTGCCGATCCTTCCATGGATAACCAGATTGTTTCTATTCCTGGACTGCGTGGAAGAGATGCCAAGGAGATCTCTGTACGCAACCTGGCCAACATCATCAATGCCCGTATGGAGGAGATTCTTGAGCATGTGGATTCAGAGATCAATATTTCCGGATACAAGAACAAACTCATCGCCGGCGTGGTGGTGACCGGTGGCGGCGCGCAGCTGAAAAATCTTGTTCAGCTGGTGGAATATATCACAGGCCTCGATGCCCGTATCGGCTTGCCTATTGAACACCTTGCTCCCGTGAAACTTGAAAATGTAAAACACCCGATGTATTCAACCGGTGTCGGACTTATTCTGAAAGGCTTTGAAGATTACAGCTACACACGCTCCAAGGAGGCTGCGCAAAACACAATGCCACCAATGGAAGTCACTGCGGAAGTCGCTGATAAAGGGTCCAAGAATTTCTTCGGTTCTTTCTTTGAAAATGCCAAGAATTTTTTCAGCGAAGGAGTGGATGAAAATTTTAAATAAGGTTGTGTGCGAAGTGCAGCAGACTGGCTGATCGTCGCTGTAACCAATGATGATTACTTATTTACTAACTATTAACTACTAACAAATGTCAATTCAATTCGATTTACCGCAGGAACAGGCTTCTATTATCAAAGTGATTGGCGTGGGAGGTGGTGGCGGCAATGCCGTAAACCACATGTTCCGCCAGGGCATTGTGGGGGTAAACTTTGTGGTGGCCAACACTGACAGGCAGGCACTCGAGATGAGTCCTGTACCGAACAAAGTGCAGTTAGGCGTAAACCTTACAGAAGGACGAGGCGCTGGCATGAATCCCGAAGTGGGCAAGCGCTCCGCCCTGGAGTCCGTGGATGCGTAGAAGGCATTCCTGGAAAAGAACACCAAGATGCTGATCATCACAGCAGGTATGGGCAAGGGTACCGGTACCGGCGCCGCTCCCGTAATTGCAAAGATTGCCAAGGAGATGGGCATCCTCACAGTCGGGTTGATCACAAGCCCGTTCTCTGCGGAAGGCCCTCGACGCTTTCAGCAGGCATCGGATGGCATCTCTGAAATGAAAAACCATGTGGATACATTACTGGTAATTTCAAATGATAAGTTGCGCGAGATTCATGGCAATCTCACGTTAAGCGCCGCTTTCTCGCAGGCTGATAATATCCTTTCAAATGCGGCAAAGAGCATTGCGGAGATTATTACTGTTCCGGGTTATGTGAATGTTGATTTCGAAGACGTGAATACAGTGATGCGCAACAGCGGTGTGGCGATTATGGGCATGGCCTCTTTTGAGGGGGAGAATCGCGCGGTCAATGCGGTGGAAGCTGCTTTGAATTCACCCTTGCTGAATGACAATGATATCCGTGGCGCGAAAAACATCCTGGTCAATATCACTTCCGGCGCCGTGGAAGTAACACTGGATGAAGTGAGTGAGATCACTGAATATATTCAGCGCGAAGCCGGTTTTGAAACCAATATCATCTGGGGAAACTGTTATAATGAATCGATGGGCGAGAAGATCAGCGTGACGGTAATTGCCACCGGTTTTGAAGCAACCTCCACTCAACGTAAGGATCTTTCAAAGAAGAATGTGGTGAAGCACACTTTGGAAACGGAAGTGAAGGTAACCACGGAAGTTTCGAAGGTGACCGTGATAGAAAAGGAGGAAAGCCAGGTACGGAAAAGCCGGGTGCAGGTGAAAACGGAAAGGGAAAGCGGACAGGATATGATGACGCCTGAAATACCGTTTGAGTTTGATCTCACCGAAAAATCATTCAGCACACCAACCTTAAAAATTGAGTTGCAGGAAGAAGCGGAGAAACCGGAGGCGAATGCGGGTGCGGAAGATTTTACGTTACGTGAAAAGGACGTTCGTGAAATACTGGAAGAGAAGCAACAGCCCGTTGCTGAAAATCAATCACCGGACCTTTCCAAAAATGTTGCGCGCGACCGGGTGAATAAACTGAAGAACCTGAGCTTTAAACTCAACAACCCGGCAGCTATTAACGAGATGGAAAAGGAACCTGCTTACCTGCGGCGTGGTATCAACCTGAAAGATGTGGATCATTCTTCCGAGTCTAACCTGTCGCCTTACTTTGTTGAAAATTCTGAAGATCCCAATAAGTTGCCGGAACTCAAGAAGAACAACTCCTTCCTGCATGGAAAAGACAGAGTAGATTAGATCGTGGGCCTGAAACAAAACGTAAAAGGGAGAACACTGCTCTCCCTTTTTGTTTTACCCGATAGTAGTCCTGAGTGAAAGTGAAGCTTAGAATTTCCCTCTCAAAATCAGGGTGAAAGATTATGGTTTTTTATCGCCCTCATCTCCGTCAGTTTCTTCGGGCGGTGGAGGTGCTTCCTCTGCACCGTCCTGCTGTGTGGTTTCTTCTACGGTCGTGGCTGGAACTGTTGGATTGTCCTGATGATGTTCTTTGTCTTTGTCTTTGTCTTTTTCCTGTTCCTGCAGTTTCTTTGATTCCGGCCACTGCGTATGTTCTTTATCCAGAATAGATTCTACACGGGAAACAAATAGCGACTCTTTATTAACGCCATGTTCGCCATAAGGCCCGATTTTAAAATTGTAAAAATGAATCTCCCGCTTCATTTCTTCCCGCGTGTTGCGGTATCGCACATAGTTTTCGAAGTAGTTGAATGTCTTTAATCCGGTGGTGAGGATAGCTACCACGGAGGAGATGATCACGACAATTAATTTTATGTTTAACATAACGGGATGCTCGGCGTCACCTGAAATTCTTACGCCATCCAAAGCTACCAGTACAGGCGTGATGGCGGATAAAATGATCAGCGTCCATTGAAATTTCCTGTACTTATCCTGGTTCTCACGAGATGACTTCGCATAATAAGCCATCTGTTCTTCATACCGGTTTTTTTTATAATCTTCAAATTCAGCTTTGTTCATGACCAGTTGGTTGAATGTTCATGCGAAACGAAAATGTTAATTGCACTAAGATAATTTTTTTCGATACAAAATGCAAGGAACGGCTGGTGATGACTCGATTATTATTCTACAGCACTACTTGTTAATAGCTGATATACTCTTCAAACAATGCCTGTAAGAATGCCTTTCCCGACAACACTTCACTTTCACTCAGTCCATTGTTTTGCAGTCGGTTTGATTTGAAATCATACGTCATACTGCCAGCATCGGTCATCCAGCCAAAAGCATCATCCGATGTATAATAAGCAAAGTGGCCACGGTATGGATTCATCAGGTTATGGCTCCACGTGAATGCATGATAGGGTAGCTGTAATTGCGCGAGTAAGGATGCGGGAAGATCTGACTGCATGCCCAGGCCGGGAATTTTTTTCCCCCTGAATTCCGGCTGGATTACCTCGCCATAGAACAGAAGGGGAATATGAAACCGTGCCGGCTCGCGCGGGTTCCTGTTGCGGGGCTGCAGATGCCCGTGGTCGGCTACAATAATAAAAAGGGTGTTTGAATACCAGCTTTCATTTTTCACTGATTGAAAATATTCACCCAGCGATAAATCGGTATAGGCGCAGGAGTTCTTGAATTTTGCTGCCACCTCATCACCAGGGAAGCGGGTTTCCATCGGCACTTCGAATGGCTCATGGCTGCTTAATGAGAGGATGATGGAAAAGAACGGTTCCTGTAGCCCGGATGCTTCCTTCGCCTGCTTCCGGAAAACAAATCCATCATGCGCTCCCCATTTTGCATTCATCTCATCTGCAGAAAATGAATTTTTATCGGTGATGTCTTCCACACCTGCCGCCAGCAGGTAAGCTTTCATATTGGCAAAGGCGGCCTCACCACCATAAAAAAGATGTATGGTAACCTGCCGATTTTAACATTTCAGGGAGGTATGACAGGTGTTGGAATTTCTCAGGCTGCATGATGATTGAGAAATTAGGCTGCGCCGGAAATCCGCTCAACAGGCCGGAAAGCCCCTGATCGGTCCTGAATCCCTGTGAGTAGATTTGGCTGAACAGCAATCCATGCCGGATGAGTGTATCAAGATGAGGCGTTACCGCTTGTTCACCTCCGAGAGCGGCTATAACATCGGAAGTGAAACTCTCCAAAATGAACAGGACGATATTGGGCCGTGCAGTGGTTAAAAACTGAATGGTTGAATCTTTTTTGACCGCATATAATGCTTTTACTTTTTCCCGTGCCATGTCATCAGTAAAAAAGGCATAAGGATTTTTATACAGCGACTGATCATCCTGCAGTGCTTTTTTCGCGCCGTTCCAAACGGTATTCACTGCCGCATCATTCACTATCTGATGCTTCGAGAAATAGGCACTGCTTTCATTGATCGGAATTTGCTGCCATCCGCCACGCATACCGGCTATCAGCCATCCGAACAACATGATCAGCATTGCCGCCGGCATAAGCGGAAGCCGGGGCCACTGAAACCTAAACTGTTGCGAGCGAAAGAACATCCTGTAAAGAAGTATGCCCGCTGATAGTTGAATCAAAAGCAACAACAGTAAAATAAGTGTATCATTAAACTTAACAAATGCTGCCCCATCTTGCGCATACTTCAGGTAATGTATAGCACGGTAGCTCAGCTTGGTGCCCCAGTCTGCATAAATAGCCAGGTCAAACACACTGATAAATGATATAAGGACTAAAGCGATCGTGATATACCAGTTGAGAAAGTAGCGGTAAAAATGAACAGTGATAACTTGCTGGGTTATGAGCATAAGCAGCGGGAGCACCAGCAAGTAGCAAATCGCTGAAAAGTCGAGCGGAAATCCGTGGATAAATGCGGACAAGGTTTCCGTTAGCGGTATACCGGAGAGTTTATTAGCAAAGAAGGAGATGAATACGATTCGGTTAATCAGGAAAATGATCCACCAGAAGAGAAGCAGTTTAAGGGTCAGCAGCAGGTAGTCGCGCATAAATGATTTATAACAGTCATCAATATACAGCAATCGTAAAATTAACAGGGATTTTTTGTTGGAAGAATTACGCGGTCAGCCTGTCCCGAATACCGGTTTTCGGTGCACACTTATGCTTCCTGTAAATTCTTGTTCCCAGGTGAGTGCGAGTGTCAGTTGAATACTTTTTTATTCAATGTTGGGTCTCACCGCTTTGATGCTTTGCAAAAAATATTCACGACAACAAAGAACGTATACTCAACATTTGCGGGTTTTGAAATTCAGTTGGATTTCGAAGTACTGCTTGTACCTCTCAACAACCGGAGCATTGCAGAAAATATGAATGGTGTCATTATTTTTTTGACTAAAATGAACCTGGATTTTTCCGCTGAAAAATTCGGGTTCATTGTAGTTGCCAGGCAAAAATCCAGTCAATTATTTTTAGATGGGAATACCA
>JBGAWA010000061.1:0-26362 GCA_044227805.1 Chitinophagales bacterium
CGCCGGTCAGTGGGATGGAGAAGAGATTGCGTTCACCCTTGTTGGCTGCCATATCATAGTTCGTGACAGCGTAGATCACATTTTTGCCATCGGGAGAAACCATCTCACCGGCAACCCTTCCTAACTTCCAAAGCAGGTCGGGCGACATTACTTGCTGACTGAAAGCGATGGATTGAATCGCCATCAGGAATGAAAACAAAACACAGCTAATAATCCGCATATCGGTACATTTAATTTTGTTTGGTATGTAAATGTTTGTTGAGCTGATCAGAAACTTTTTACCGGCCGGCAGTCTTACTGACCTAACAGCGCTTTGCGCGCGGTTGACAACAATTCTGTTACGGCTTCTTTTGTTGGCGCTTCACCATAAACGCGCAATAAAGGTTCAGTTCCTGAAGCCCTGATCATGATCCATTCATTCTCGCTGAAATGATATTTGTAGCCGTCGATATTTTCCACACGTTGCACGGTATATTTTCCGAATGAGGTGTATTTATTGTCTTTGCAGTTTTGAACAATTTGCTGTTTTAATTTTTCATCGAGGTGCAGGTCGAGGCGATCGAAGCTGAAAGCGCCTACTACCTCATAAACTTCCTGGATGATCTGCTTCATTGTTTTACCGGTTTTCGCCATAAACTCCAGCAAGATCAATCCGTCCCAGATCCCATCGCGTTCAGGAATATGGCCTTTCACGGCTATACCGCCGGATTCTTCTCCACCCACCAGCACATCTTCCTTCACCATTTTTTCACTGATATATTTAAAACCAATCTGTGTTACTTCAATGGGCAATCCATATCGCTGGCATAATTTCTTCACCTTATCCGACACAGAAAAGGCCACAACCACTTTCCCCTGCATATTTTTATACTTGTGGAGGTAATGAATGAGCAGCAGGATGATGTGATGCGCATCTACGAAGTTTCCATCTTCATCATACATACCAATCCTGTCGGCATCACCATCTGTGGCAAGTCCGCAGACATTTTGAGGCGAGTTTTTGATAAGCGAGGCAAGTTCCTGCAAGTTACGGTCAAGTGGTTCGGGCGCCTGGCCTTTGAAAGAAGGATTATAATCGCAATGCAGCAGGATCGGGCTTTTCAGCACCTGTGGAATAACATTCTGTCCTGCTCCATACATGGCGTCATAGGCTACAATCACATGGCTGTTATTGATACCTTCCAGGTCAAAGTTTTTGCGTACGAGTTCTACATACAGGCTTTCCAGGTCAACATATTCCAGCAAGCCACCTGCCTCATAAGTTGACAGTGCCATCATCTCCACCGTGATGCTGTCGGGAATCATGCTCTCCACTTCTGTAATCACCGCGGGCGAACTGGGGCCGCCTGCTGCACTCTTCAGCTTAAACCCGTTATAAGAAGGTGGATTATGGCTGGCTGTGATCACGACGCCCATACCGGCGCCAAAATGTTTTGTTCCCATAGACACCATGGGCGTGGAGACAAAACCCTCTGCCAGGAATGTTTTTACTCCACTGGCACACATCACCTTGGCTGTTGTTTCGGCAAATAGTTGTCCGCCAAAACGGCAATCGTACCCGATAAGCACCTTAGGCTGCTGGTAGTTTTGCTTGATCCAGGCGGCAGTGGCATAGGCAACCCTTATTACATTGTCAACTGTGTAATCCTGTGCGATGATGGCGCGCCATCCGTCTGTTCCGAATTTAATGGGAGTCATACAAAAATTGAGTTTGGATGCATCTAATTGTGAAGGCGGCAAATATATGTACTCCTTCGTTCAAAACATAAGTCGTCCGCGGCGGATCAATGCTGAATAGTGGTATCTTCTACCCTTCCTGTAATTGCTCCAACCAGCATAAGTGAAATTGCAAAAGCAACACAGCGCTGAAACAGAACCCACAGCGCCACCGATTCCCATTTCAACCCGGTTTAATTCAATTGAAAAATCCCATTTCGCTACGATTTAGTACTGCCAAGGCATTGCTGATTTTCTCTCAAAAAAAGGTTTCACAAACCCTTTGCAGCGCTGCGCCGGAGTTTTAACCGCTGCTGTTTTGCACTTCAAATTGCGGGATAAACAACTACGGCCTGTTCCGGTTAACTTTGCCAACAGCAGGATCATTAACCATCTTTCATGAATCAAGCAGATACATTCCGTCATAAAGGCATGAGAAAGAAATTAGTGGAGATCGTGAAAGCCAAAGGCATTCATGATGAGGAAGTGTTACGGGCGATGGAAGCGGTGCCACGTCATTTGTTTGCTTTTGAGAGCGCATTTGTTGAACGGGCTTATGAAGACAGCGCTTTTCCGATAGGTGAAGGACAAACTATTTCGCAACCATTTACAGTAGCCTATCAGACCCAACTGCTGGAAGTTAAAAAGGGTGAAAAAATACTGGAGGTTGGAACGGGATCAGGCTACCAGGCCTGCATTCTGGCTGCTATGAAAGCACGTGTTTTTACGATTGAACGGATAAAAGCGCTTTATGAAAAAACCAAATCGCTTCTACCCGTGCTCGGTTATTCGCAGGTAAAATGTTTTTATGGCGATGGCTACGAAGGCCTGCCTTCCTTTGCACCTTTCGATAAAATACTGGTTACGGCAGCTGCTCCATTTCTTCCCGAAAAATTATTAACGCAGTTAAAGCCGGGAGGCCTGCTGGTCATTCCGGTGGGTGTGGGCGAAACGCAACTGATGAAACGTTATACAAAAATTTCAAAGGAAGAGATAAAGGAAGAAGTTTTTGATACCTTCAAATTTGTTCCCTTACTTCCGGGAAAGCATAGCTAAACACCGAGCTTCCATTGCATATTGCCTTTGCAGCATAAAGATGACCCGCTACTTAAAGGCATTCAAACCGGTCACATCCATGCCGGTAATCAGCAAATGAATGTCATGCGTTCCTTCATAGGTAACCACTGATTCAAGGTTCATCATGTGCCGCATGATAGGATATTCGCCGGTGATGCCCATACCACCATGAATTTGTCTTGCTTCCCTTGCGATGTGCAAGGCAATCTCTACTGAGTTTCTTTTGGCCATAGAAATCTGCGCAGGCGTAGCCCTGTTTTCATTCATCAATACACCGAGCCGCCACACCAGCAATTGCGCTTTCGTGATCTCGGTAATCATCTCCGCCAGCTTCTTTTGTGTAAGCTGAAATCCTCCGATCGGCCTGCCGAATTGAATGCGCTCCTGCGAATAGCGGAGCGCTGAATCGTAGCAATCCATGGCTGCACCAAGAGCACCCCAGGCAATTCCATAACGCGCTTTGCTTAAACAACCTAAAGGACCTTTCAACCCCTTTACATTCGGGAGTATATTTTCTTTGGGCACCTGCACATTGTCGAACACCAGCTCACCTGTTGCAGAGGTGCGCAACGACCATTTGCCATGTGTTTCAGGAGTACTGAAACCCTTCATGCCGCGTTCCAGGATCAATCCACGGATGACTCCCGCTTCATCCTTAGCCCACACAACGGCAACATCGGCAAACGGTGCATTGGATATCCACATCTTCGCGCCGTTCAGGATCACATGATCACCGGCATCTTTGAAATTGGAGATCATGTCGGATGGGTTTGAACCATAATCCGGTTCTGTCAAACCAAAACATCCCATCCATTCTCCGCTTGCCAGTTTAGGAAGGTATTTATTCCGCTGCTCCTCATTGCCATAGGCATAGATTGGATACATAACTAAAGAACCCTGCACAGAAGCGGTTGACCGGACACCGGAATCTCCCCGTTCAATTTCCTGCATCATGAGTCCGTAGGAGATATGATCGAGCCCGCCACCGCCATATTCAACGGGAATAGTGGGTCCAAAACAGCCTTGCTCCGCCAAGCCTTTAATCAGCTGTTTAGGAAATTCAGCACGTTGCGCATAATCCTCTATGATAGGGGTAACTTCCTTCTTCACCCAAGCCCGAACAGTGTCACGAATCAGTTTCTGTTCATCAGTTAACAATTCGTCTACCTGGTAATAATCGGGTTGCTGGTAACGGTCTGTTGGCATAGTTTGCTTATTTGTGATGCAAAGGTATGGATTGAAGTCGGGGAAATAAAGGACTGACTGATGAATGAGGCAACAATGTTCAGGCTGATGGTTGCTCTGTTGCACCGATGTTTGGTTCGTCGGGCACAGATGCAGTATAGCCATATTGCTGCATGGCAAACCCCCAACGCGACATTATTTTTTCAAGATGCACTTTATCCATCTTATGTTTATTCTTTTCAAACTTTTTTTGTGAATCAAGGTAGGTCATAAAGTCAGGGAGTGCTTCTTCAAAGCCATTCAATTGCAAAGAAGAATAAATCAACTGCAGTTGTTCAACAGGGCTTTTCACAAAATCTTCGTATCGAATTTCAACCAGGTGGTGCGCAGGTATTTCAGCTTTCTGCTTCTCATAATCCCTGATAATTCTTTCATACAATTCAAAGATCATTTCTTCCAGTTGTTCCGTCGAAAATTCCTGCAGCCGGAGGGTTTCCATCACCGCAGAAAAAAACTTACAGGTAGAGTGAAAAACCATCTGCGGGTTCCTGTAGATATAAATAAATTTCGCATCCGGAAAAATGTCCAGTATCTGTTTAACACAAGCAGTGTTAACGGGATTCTTGGAAACGAAATGATTCTTTTTATGTTCCAGCAATGATTGCGCAACCAGTTTCTTGTACCGGCTGTTGAATTTATGTTTTTGATTTAGTGTGAGGCCTTTGCCAGTAACATGGTTATCATAAAATAATTTCCATTGGTTGGGGAAATACCAAAAGTTGTAAAAAGCATAGGAATTCATATTACACAAGGCAAATCCTTCTTCCTGCGGAAATTCAGGTGATAAGAGCACATTGTCCGCCGGCCGCTTTTCAGGGATTAGTAATTTCATCAGCGGCTTGAACAACCAACGGCTTGCAAAAAACTGATTTACAAAAACGCTCTGATAGGTGGTTATGTAGGCAAACTGTTTATCCTCGCACATCAGGTTGTGCAATAGTGTGGTTCCGCTTCGCCAATGGCCCAGGATAAATACGGGAGATTGCGGCATCGGCATACGAGCCAGTTTACGCGAATAGAAGAGTTGTTCCATCAACCGGAACGGTTCGGCCATTAAACTGACCAAGCCGGCCACGAGGCACCTTCCAAGGTATCTGCTGTGAACAGGATATTTAGTGACTAATCGGATAAAATTGAAGAATGGAGTAACAGCGATGGTGCTGAATGCTATCCGGAATGTTTTATTTGCCATCAATCAAATTCAATTTAGGAATACCATTTAACAACCGTTGCCATGATAGCGCAGAAGCTTTTACCGAGCAACAAAATAATGAAGTATCAACAGGTTAATTCATGATTTCCGAAATTTAAGCCCGATTTTCCAATCAAAAACTACAGCTCCATTATATCTGTGTATTCCTATGCTGTTAATATGGAAAGACAGGCTTCTTACGTTTCCTGCTTCAAAGGAACCCCGGCAATCAGCAGGCAGGAATATGCATTTTTCGAAAAGTGTTTCAGGCAACCTTATAATTTGATGATATTTGCGGATTCACCAGCCTGATTGTTTTTATTATGGCAGTTATTGTAATAGAAGGAATGAAGTTTCATACCGCAATTGGGTATTATCCGGAAGAACGGCTGCTGCGAAATGAAATAGAAGTTACCATCAGCCTTGCTATTGATGAGCTCACCGGTGAAATAAATGATGACCTTGACCGTACTATAAATTATGAAAGTGTTTACGACCTGATCCGGGAAGTATTGTCGCAGCCGGTTCACTTGCTTGAAACCGCGGTTACAAATATTATGATGAGCATCGCGAGGGAATATCCATCCGTAAAAAAGATAAAACTGCGTGTTGCCAAACTGAATCCCCCGCTTGGCGGCAGCGTGAAAAAAGTCTGGGTAGAGGACCACTGGGTAAGAATCATAAAAAAATAGATGTTGAATCCGAACTGATTACTTGTAGTTTTGCACCCTTTATACTATATGAAATTCAGCCAGATAAATTACCAGCGACCTGACCTTGATCACCTCACGGCTCAATTCAATGCATTGCTTAAAACATTCAGCCATACAACGCAGGTGAAGGAACAAATTTCCATCATTGACGATATCTATAAACTGAGGGCGCGTTTTGAAACCATGAGCAATGTTGCTAGTATCCGCCATACCATTGATACCAGTGATGCTTACTTTGAAGCGGAACAGGAATACTTCGATAAATCCTATCCGATCTACCTTGATCTTGTTTCAGCCTTTTATAAAGCATTGATCAGTTCACCTTGCAGAGATGAGCTGGAAGCCCGTTATGGAAAGCAACTCTTCGATATTGCCCGGGTTACCTTGCAGTCATTCTCTCCTGCCATCATCAGCGACCTACAGCGCGAAAATGAACTAACAACCGAATACACGAAACTCATTGCTACTGCCGAAATTGAGTTTGACGGAAAGAAACTGAACCTGAGCGGCATGGTTCCCTACAAATTGTCCACTGACCGGGCCGTGCGGAAAGCTGCACATGAGAAAACAGATGATTTTTATAAATCAAACTCGCACACACTGGACCGGATCTTTGATGACCTGGTTAAAGTTCGACATACCATTGCTGTTAAACTGGGATTTGAAAATTTTGTAAGTGTGGGTTACCTCCGTATGTGCCGTACTGATTATGATGCCGGGATGGTGAAAGAATTCAGAAAAATGGTTGAGCAGAAAATTGTTCCACTCGTGGCTGAACTAAAAGAGCGGCAGCGGAGACGCCTCGGCCTTGAACAATTGCTATATTTTGATGAACCACTGGATTTTAATTCGGGGAATGCAAAGCCGCAAGGTACACCGGAATGGATTGTGGATCATGCCAGGCAGATGTATAATGAACTGTCGCCGGAGACCGGTGAATTTTTCAGCTACATGATTGACAATGAGCTGATGGATCTTGTAAACAAACCCAACAAAGCCAGCGGCGGATACTGTACGTTTCTGAGCGAAACCAAAAGTCCCTTCATTTTTTCCAACTTCAACGGCACTTCCGGCGATATTGATGTGCTGACCCATGAAGCGGGCCATGCTTTTCAAACTTATTGCAGCCGGCATCTTGAACTCGAAGAATATTATTTCCCCACCAGCGAGGCGGCGGAAATTCATTCTATGAGCATGGAGTTTTTAACATGGCCCTGGATGAACCTGTTTTTTGACGGACAAACGGAGAAATACAAATTTGCTCACCTGAGCCATTCACTTATTTTCCTTCCCTATGGTGTTGCCGTGGATGAGTTTCAGCACCATATTTATGAACATCCTGAACTGACACCCAAAGAAAGAAATTCATACTGGCGTTCACTTGAAAAAAAATACCTGCCACACCGTATTTATGAGAATAATGATTTTCTCGAAGAAGGAGGATTCTGGCAGCGTCAAGCACATATATATAAACATCCATTCTACTACATTGATTATGCCCTGGCACAAATATGTGCCTTTCAGTATTGGGTGAAAGCAAATGTGGACACGCAGGCTGCTATGGAAGATTATATAAGGCTCTGCAGGGCAGGTGGCAGCAAATCATTTCTGCAACTGGTAGCCGAAGCAGGGCTGCAATCACCGTTTCCGATGACAGCGCATTGAATTGAGTGCGCACCATTCGAATTACAAATTTATGTAACTCGTATATTTATTTTTTCCATTCAGTTTGCAGTACATACCGTTCAACTCCGATTATTTCCATTTCGGTGTTGTTGTTTGTGGTGCCATGCTTTCAGCCCATAGTTTTGGTTTCATTCAATTCATCTTCAAACCAAAATTCACTATGAAAAACAAATTACTTTCCTTCCTGATTGCGATTGTGGTAGGCATCGGAATCACCGGCGCTACATTTATCACCGCCATCAGCTATCCTGACGGGGCACCTTCATCCGTTACGGGATCACCCGGTGATAACAACAAAACGTGTACAAAGAGCGGCTGTCATTCTGGAACCGCCAGCACCATGCTGAATGCCATGACCTCCAACATTCCGGTTGCCGGCTATGTACCGGGTACCACCTACCAGGTTACGGCCAGCATTACAGATCCGAGTGTGGTAAAATTCGGATTTGAGATTTCTCCCCAAAACGCTACAGGTACCGTGCTGGGAACGATGAGCCTGAGTGATGCAGTAAAAACAAAATTCACTGCTGCAAATGGTAAATACATTACGCATACAACTTCAGGGAATACTTTTAACGGACATACCGCAACATGGTCCTTCAACTGGACGGCACCTGCTGCCGGCACCGGACCTGTTACGTTCTATGGTTCATTTATGTATGCCAACAATAATGGCGGCACCAGTGGAGATGTCGTTAAAACCTCCACTTATACGGTACAGGAAGCAGTGTCTGCCTGCAATCTTACGGTTACTCCTGCATCCAGCACTATTTGCAAAGGAAGCAAACAAACGATAACAGCCAGTGGTGCAACTTCCTACACCTGGGCGCCTGCAACCGGGCTTGATGTAACGACCGGTGCCGTTGTGTTGGCCAAACCCACGTCCACAACCACCTACACTGTTACCGGCGATGGCGGAGCATGCAGTAAAACCGTAACGATCACTGTAAATCCGGCACCTACGGCCACCATCTCTGCAGGCGCATGTTCGGCCGGCAGTGTGCTCCTTACCAGGGGTGGCACTCCAACAACCGGTGTTACCTACAAGTGGCAGAAGGACGGTGTTAATATCAGTGGTGCTACCAACAGTACTTATTTGGCTACACTTTCCGGTTCATACACGGTGAAAGTGACTATTACAGCCACCGGATGCAACAAGACCTCAAAAGCTACAGCAGTAACTATCAACTGCAAGATGGCTGAAGAGACTGCCATCGCTGCTGCCGCCTATCCCAATCCGTTCAACGACGCTGTGACTATTCAGATCGGTTCACAGTCAATGGAGAAGGCCTTAGTGAGGTTGCTGGATATCAGCGGAAGAGCACTTCACGTGTACACTGATGTTGATCCTTCAGCACCCTTTGAAATCAATGAAGACCTCGCACCTGGAATTTATTTTGTCAGGATCGAACAAGGCACCCGTCAACAGGTTTTAAAAATTGTAAAATCAGAATAATCAAACAGTATCATTCTTATAAGGGGGCAATGCCCCCTTTTTTTTATCATTTATATGAATGTTTATTCTACAAATAAAAATACCAGCATGATGAGAATCTTTCTTTCCAGCGATGGCAGGCCTTTCTGAAAGCAGACCACTATTCTGCGTGCAACACCGAAGAAAAAAAACAAGTATCAGCACTTCGCTTTTTTTCAGAATGGAAATCATCACTGTTGTCTGAAAAGACCTAAGCAAACGGTTTGTACCAATCGAACTTAAAATCGCCGTTCAGCTTAAATTTTTTATGGAAAATAGCTTCGGAATTAGTTTTTGTTTCAAATAAAATTTTGCGAAAGAATTTACTTTTTGTCGCGTTTTCGATAATCACAGGTATGTTCATTGTTGGCCTGTCGATGCATTCAGCGACCAGTTATCCGGAAGGAGCCCCTTCATCCGTTGCAGGAGCACCCGGCGATAACGGTAAAACATGTGCGAAGAATGGTTGCCATCCCGGTAATGCCACTGCCATTTTTGATGCAATCACTTCCGATGTTCCGGTAACCGGATATGAGCCCGGCACCACTTACACCATCACCGCCTCTATCACCGATCCGAGCCTTGTTAAGTTCGGGTTTGAAATATCCCCGCAAAGTGCATCAGGCACACTGCTTGGAACCATGTCGATATTAGATGCGGTAACAACTAAATTCACCAGCAGCTCCAACAAGTATATTACCCATACCAGCAATGGAAATTACTTCCCCAATCACACGGCCACATGGTCATTCAACTGGACAGCTCCGGTTGCCGGCACCGGTGATGTAACTTTCTATGGTGCATTTGACTTTGCCAATAACAATGGCGGGACCAGTGGTGATATCATCTACACCTCTACCCTTGTTATTCCCGAAGCCTTTGGTACAGGCATCCATGCAATCGCAGGCACCCAAACATTTAATGTATTTCCCAATCCCGCTGCAGACAATGCAACCATCAGTTACACACTCTCACAGGCACAACCGATTCTCATTTCACTGTTTGATTTATCAGGGAAAGGCGTCATGGAGATGACCAGGGAAGAGCAAGCTGCCGGAACACATCAGTTTCAACTTCCGCTCAGTGCGATCCCATCAGGCATGTATGTGATAAAACTTACAGCGGGCGATCAGTCATTTACAAGAAAACTGGTGAAGCTATAGTCTTAGTATGGCAGTTGACCAGGCTATGGTCAGGCTATCCTTCTTAACCAGTATTGTTTTCAGAAAAAACAAAATCAAACCTCTTGTTATGCACCGCTTCACAGAAGACACTGATGAATTTTGAAGATGATTAAGTAAAAAAGTATAAAGATCTTCCTCTCATAACCAACAAGTACCATTGATTCATGCGAGACAGGCCCTTCCGGAAACGGGAGGGTTTGTTTTTTTTACTACGTTATACTCACCGGAAAACTGCCGCTTCGCAGTGACCTTGAACAGATCAATGTTTATTTGAGAAAATTGCACTTGACAGACAACAGTGCATGCCGGCATCAGCCCTACTCAGCCTGCATCGTTAAACCCACATTTTGCAGTTCAACGCGGCAACGGGTTTAACCCCGACGTAGAACTGCTTAGGGTTTGTGAAACATTTTCTTTTATTGACAAATTGAGCAAACCCTTAGCAGTTCTAGGTCGCAGCGAAGCGGGATTTTTCCACTGAAAAATCCGGGTTAAAAGAGACAGTAAGTCATACTCAGCTTACTTCCAATAATACGCTCTTGCTGAAAATCTCGGTGTCATGGCTTAACTTCGCACCCCAAATAATTACAATATGTCAAGAAATACCTTTTTCATTCTGTTCTCCCTTATCGCTGTGATGATTGTTACAGGTGCTTCATTTGAATCCGCCAACGGTGATGGTTCCGGAGCGCCATCCGGCAACACCGGCTCTCCGGCGGATAATAAAACTTGTGCTAGATCAGGTTGCCATCCGGGAACTGCCACCAACATAACAAATGCTATCAGTTCCGATGTGCCGGTAACAGGTTACATACCCGGAAACACCTACACGATTACTGCCACTGTCAATGATCCGTCATTGATTAAATTCGGATTTGAGATTTCACCCCAAAGCAGTACCGGAACACTTTTGGGTACACTCGCCTTGCTCGATGCTGACAAAACGAAATTTACCAGCAATGCCAATAAATATATTACCCATAAAAGCGCCGGAACAAGCTGGCCCGGCCATACCGCCAGTTGGAGTTTTTCATGGACGGCTCCTATTGCCGGTACCGGAGACGTTACTTTTTATGGTGCATTTAATTTTTCCAACAATAATGGAAGTACGAGTGGTGATGTCATTCACACTTCAACGCTTACCATTCCAGAAGCATTCGGAGTAGGCATTGCTGAAATAAGCGATAAGAGAAGATTCGACCTGTATCCAAACCCTGTCTCTTCTGCTATGCAGGTCAGATACTACCTACCCCGTACCAGTGATGTTAGCATTTCACTATATGACCTATCGGGAAAAAGACTGGCAATACTTAAGCAGGAAACGCAACCGGAAGGCAACTACCATTCTTCCTTCACCTTATCAGGTTATTCCAAAGGTGCGTATATAGTCGAGTTGAAGACCGGTGATCAATCGTTCGCGCAAAAGTTGATAAAACTCTAATTGCTCCTCCCGGCTTTATCGATTGTAAAATTCCGTTGCACTGCAAACAAGCACTGCTAATAAAGCATACCTAATGGATTTTCCAGGTACGATTTGAATGTCTGCAGAAAACGTGCGCCTGTTGCACCGTCAACGATACGATGATCGCAGGAAAGCGTAACAGTAAGTACATTGCTGATCTTCACCTGGTCATTCGCCACGACTGGTATCTTTTTGATTTTTCCAACAGCCAGAATGCAGGCATCAGGAGGATTGATGATAGCGGTGAAATGATCAATATCCAGCATGCCTAAATTGGAAATGGTGAAGGTGTTACCTTGCATCTCGCCCGGTTGCAACTTTTTTTCTTTGGCTTTGCCCGCAAATGTTTTAGCCTCTTCACTGATCTGTGACAATGATTTCTGATCGGCAAACCTGATCACCGGCACCAACAGCCCTTCTTCCACCGCTACTGCCATACCGATATGGACATGATGGTTGTACCGGATCTTATCTGTCATCCAGCTTGCATTCACTTTCGGGTTCTTTCTCAAGGCAAGCGCCGCGGCTTTAATGATAATGTCATTAAATGAAATCTTCTTATCGGAATATTCTTCGTTTAGCGCGGCTCGGGCCTCCACACAACGATCCATATTGATCTCCATGGTAAGATAAAAATGCGGCGCACTGAATTTACTTTCCGCTAACCTTCTCGCAATTGTTTTGCGCATTTGTGAAACGGGCACTTCATCAAATGCCTCCACCCCATAGCTGGCGGTACCGGCTGGGAGATTGAGGGTTTCGGTATTGGAGCTCAGGAAATTTTCAACGTCACGTTTCACAATGCGGCCATCATCACCCGAACCTTTAATTTTTGAAATCGGAACACCGGATTCGCTGGCAATTTTTTTGGCAAGCGGTGAGGCTTTAATACGCCCTCCATCCTGCTCCGTCAAGACTTCATTTGCAACAGATGCCGAAGATTTTTCCTCTGCTGCTGCCACATCCGTGGTCACTGCGGCAGGTTTGGTTTCAACACTTCCATTCCCGGATGACTTCAGCAAAGCCTCGTAGTCATCTCCTTCCTTTCCCAGAACGGCAATCACCTCATTTACTTTAACGGATTGCCCCATGCCCGGACCAATGTATAAGAGTATTCCTTCCTGGAAACTTTCGAACTCCATCACTGCTTTATCGGTCTCGATTTCCGCAAGCAGATCACCCGTCTTTATTTTATCCCCTACTTTTTTATGCCATGCAACGATCACTCCTTCTGTCATCGTATCGCTCATCTTGGGCATTCGTACTACATCAGCCATGTCGGAATTTTATTTTTATCGAGCCAAAAATAGGAAAAAGCAGTACGAATACACAATTGCTATTACAACACATCTCACCTAGATTTTACTTTGAAAAATCACACTTCGCCGTGACTATGCCCAATGAAGGTGTCTCATTCAGAGAAGAAAACAAAATATTTCATTCACCCTAAGCAGTGCTCCGTCGTTGCCAGAGCTGTTGCTGTATTATATCTGAAATGTGGGATTGATACCTTCAGCCTGCTGATTTTCGAATTGAAAAATTACCCAATGCCTGCATTTTTCTTTTGAGTTATAACAAAGCAAGCTGATTGATGACAGCAGGCGAAGTGCCGCTCAGTAATCCAGTTCCAGCTTCAGCCTGTCTTTCAACTCCTGGAGTTTCGGATTCTTTTGCAACATATGATTAAATTTTTCACCGGTGGTATATGGCTTGCGCGCAGTTTCCGCTCTTGATTTTTGCTTATCCACCTGAATCACCAGGTCAATGGCTTTTTTATCCAATTCCTTCTTCAGGTAATAATACATCTCCTCCCTCTCGGAGTTTAAGCTGCTGAGGTAGGCTTCTGTTCCAACACGGATCAGTACAGTTTTATTACCGACAATCTCAGGAGGAAAGGCTTCCAGTATCTTCAATATCACCTGCTTCTTCTGTGCTTCAATAATCTGCAGGTAACTCTTCCAAACCTGTTGAAATGCATAGCTATCAATCTCTTCATACACCACTTCCTCTGCCTGATCCACAGGTAACTGCTCTTCTGTCTTAGGTTTTTCCAGTAATTCCTTCTTCAGGTTATCGAGGGAAGTTAGTCGAACAGATCCTCCTCCGGCAACCGGCTTTTTGGGCTCGGCTTTTTTTTCTTTCGCAACGGAAGTGGCTGATGGAAGTTTTGAAGAAGGAAATTCAGCGGCTTTTATTGTTGTGGCCACCGGCGGCTCATGATCTTGTTTCAGAAGTTTTTTTTTTACTCCCGAAGCCAGTTCTTTCGAGATATCAATTGCCCGCACTGCAAGTTGCATAATCGAATAAGTGCTAATTCAACACACAACCGTTTACTCCTGCTTGCTTTATATTGAATTTCGCATCATTGAGAATAGCGGAGCCGGAAATGATAAAAGCAGCAGGTGTATAAATTGCCTGCTGTAGATAATCACGCTTGCGTATATTCTCCGAAAAGTCCATCAGTACCTGTGTAGCCGTGTCTTGGCAACGAGCAGGTCACGAAAATGATCCGCCAGTCAGTCAGGAAATTTTCACCGTCAAATCCCTTCTGCAACACCTGGTCATAAATGAGCAGAGACGAAGAAGTATCAGCCTGTATATCAACCAGTTTATAAAAATAATCGTAATCAGGATGTTGAGATTTTCCACTACTGCCGCATACTGAATCCTGCGGTTAGAAAAGATGCTGATCCGGTCAAACATGGACAATGCATCTCGCAACGCTCCGTCGGCCTTCTGTGATATGATATGAAGGGCATCTTCTTCCGCCTCAATCCCTTCCTTTTTTGCGATACCCTCAAGATGTTTCACCATCTCTTCCGTTTTGATCCGGTTGAAATCAAAAATCTGGCAGCGGGACAGAATGGTCGGAATAATCTTGTGCTTCTCTGTGGTGGCAAGAATAAAAATAGCATACGGCGGAGGCTCTTCCAGCGTCTTTAAAAAAGCATTAAAGGCCTGCTGTGAAAGCATGTGCACCTCGTCGATGATATAGATCTTTTTTTTACCGGACTGCGGCGCAAACCGAACCTGTTCAATCAGTGCACGTATGTCTTCCACCGAGTTGTTGGAGGCGGCATCCAGTTCATGAATATTGAATGATGCGTTATGATTGAAAGCCTTGCATGCATCACACTCATTGCAGGGCTCAAAATCAGCTGTAATACTTTCACAATTCACAGCCTTCGCCAGAATTCTTGCACAGGTGGTCTTGCCAACGCCACGAGGACCGCAAAAAAGGAAGGCCTGCGCCAGCTGATTAGTGCGTAGGGCATTCTTCAGGGTGCTCGTAACCTGCGGCTGACCAATTACATCCTCAAAACGGGCGGGACGATACTTTCGGGCTGATACAATGAAGTTTTCCATCGCGGGTTACAAATATATTCCATCCATGCAAAAATGATTCATAAAAATGACAGCCCATCAGTCATGTCTTGATTATCAACAGCTATTTATTGCTTTTGGCCATTGATTCGAATACTGAACTAATCATAGAAAGAATAATAGAAAAAAGCAGCGCCCACCAGAATCCATCTACCGTGAATCCCGGAACCAATTCGCTGGCCAGTAATATTACGACCGCATTGATGACCAGCAGGAACAGGCCCATTGTCAGGATGGTTACGGGAAGTGTCAGGATAATCATGATTGGCTTGATAACAGCATCCATTAATGCCAGCACTGCAGCAACAATCACCGCACTGGTCATTCCTTCCACGGCAATACCCGGAAGAAGGTAGGCTGTTATTAACACCGCCAGTCCGCTGATCAATATTTTGATGATGAAATTCATGCTATTAATCTTCTGAATCATTAAAGAAAAGTTTTGGATACTGAAAGAAAACAAGCTCACCGTTACCTGCCCTCACCTCACTCCATTGACTGACGGTAAAACTTATTGCGCACATGCCACAGGTAGGCACATTCTGAATGCCGGCAGCCGTAAGGTCATTCACGAATGATGTAATGCCGGGATTGTGACCAAAGAGGAGGACGGTATTTTTTTCATCCGGCAACTGCCTCACGACATCCAGGAGTTCTTCTGGTGATGCCAGGTACAGCCGGTTGTCTCGTACTATATCGCGCTTTTTGTAACCCAATGCCGTTGCAAAGTATTTCGCCGTTTCCAGGGCACGCGTCGCAGTGCTGGAAATTAAATAAACAGGTTCCAACTTTAATTTCTTAAACTCGGTAGCCATGAAAGGCGCATCCCGCTCGCCCCGTTTATTCAAGGTACGGTCATGATCATCGAGCCGCGCATCTTTCCAGCTTGATTTGGCATGACGAATTACTATTAACTGTTTCATACTTACTAAGGATAAATGACCGGTGGTTGTGGGTTGTAAATAAAATAAAACCAATAACTGACTGCATAAGAAAGCACCGCTATAATGATTCCCCACATAAAGACAGTATAGGCAATTCTTATCAGGAAATATTTCCTGCCTAACACCTGGCCGAGGTAATACAGGTCGCGTATCATGCTGCCATACAGGAAATCGCGGTCTTTCATCATCTCTGTGAATCCCCAGTTGAATTCATCCAGTTTCATCTTATGGAAGTTACCAAAGAACAAAAGATTGGCGCGTTTTTTTTCTATGTCTTCCCTTGTGGTAGTTCCTGCAATTAGCTTAGGTCGCGTTGACAATACAGCAAAAATGATTGATACCAGACACACCAGCATGAGGACGGCTGTTGGTGCAACAAGGAAATAATTTGTCTGCACATCCAGTTTTGAAACGAGGTTGGCTAATGCAAATGACAGTATGATACCATTAATAGACAATAGAAAATTTGCCTTGTCATCGGCCATTTTCGAAAGGCTCATGTGGTTGTTAATAGTGAGCCGGAAAACGGTTTCTATTCCTCGCTCAGGCCGGTTTTCCTTAATGGCGCGCACTTCTTCCTTACGGTTTCTTTTGTCTCTTTCCTTGCTGTCCGCTTTTTCCAGTTCTTCCAGTTTTTGCCGGAGCTCAAGCACATGCTGAGTCTTTCTTTTCTCATAAGCCAGGTAACAATATGGTGTATGGTATTTATGCTGCGTAAGAAATTCGATCTCCGTTCTTATCCATTCATGCTCGCTGTATTTTTTGTTCAGTACGAGTTCCTGTTCCTGCCGTAAAAAATTTGCGTTCTCCCAGTATTTCTTACTGGCAATACCGGAAAGGTCGGCATCACACAGGATGTACTCCAACAGGTTAGTCGGTTTCTGCGGATACTTAGTGGCATCAATGCATCCCTTGATCCGTTCTATCTTTTCGGCAGGATACAGGTTTTCAGTCAGGAACCGCTCCGCAATCACTTTGCTCCTTTCCTCATGGCCTGCATAAACCTCAATAAATCCGGTATCGTGAAACCATGCTGCGAGCAGCACTACTTCCGTTTCTTCCTTTGAGATACCGATGCCTTCTGCAATTTCGGCTACTGCCTCCACTACCTCTATTGTATGCGCGTAGTTGTGATAAATATGATTAGCCGGCAATTTTTCGCGCAGCAGGTTGAATACATAGTCCTCGGACTTTTGAAGAATGGGAGATGCTTTTTTCATATGGATAATCGCTCGTGCAAAATAAAGCTATGATGAAACCAGGAATTTTCCTTTAAAAAATCCGCGTTAAAGATAAGGAATGAATTGAAGCCACTACTGATGGGTTGGTGAGGGCATTGAAAATGAAACGTGCCCTACTCTCCTTCTTCCACCTGCTGCCCGGTTATTAAGAAATCATTTTTAACCCTTAGAATAATCAAAGCGTGTCTTATTCAATGGCAATGCTACCGGTAGTTCGTTGATTTCCTGAAAGCGCTTCAATAAAATAAATGCCTTTGGCCCATTGCCCAACATTCAGGGTAATAATATTGGAACCTGCCTGTACTTCATAGTTGCGGGTTAATTGATGTTGCCCTACTAAGTTGTAAACACTGAGTGACAGAGGGCCACCCGTTGATAATACGAGGTCAAGCTGCACAAAGTCGGTGGCAGGATTGGGAAAAGCATTTATGGTGATGGGTTGAACATTATCCAATAACTTTTGGGGCAGTGTGGTGAATTTTCGATTAGCAGTGTAACCCGACAATGGTGGATTGGGTGCACCGCACACCGAACGCACCTGCCAGTCATAGGTTGTGTTTGGAGAAAGCCCGGCCACCGTGACGGTTTTCTTGTTGGCATTTTTAGTAGTCCAGACCGATGATGACGTGGGTTTATACCGCACCTGGTATGAATCTGCATTGGTGGCATCAGCCCATTTCAATTTTGCGGAAACGGCGGTAATATTGACCGATTTCATAGTGCTGAAAGAAGGCCGTGAACAGGGCGTCCATTCAAAACGGTGCGAACGGTAAATTCCATCATTAAATTCCGGGTTGAGCCTCATTTCCCATACAACTTCTCCCTGTGGTGTTACTTCCGTAAGACTTGGAAACTGTTCACTATAGACAAGTCCCCAGCAGATAAAGGTATTTCCATTGGGCAGCCGCTGCATGCTGCCCATGGCCGAACTGCTACCGGTAAGGTTTCTTTCATATTTCCATGTCAGCGTAATGGTCTTATTTACTTCATCTAATATATATTCCTTCGCTGCGCTTTTAGCCGGTATGTGATAATTTCCATTGTCGAATACGGTGAGATGGTGGCCATTCGACAGCCTTCTTACATCATGCTGATATGAAAACTTCTGCGGATCGCCGATAAACGTAAACTGGTTATGCAGTCCGCCAAGTCTCCAAATGATATCACCGGTGGTGAAGCTGATTTTAGTTACTTCATCCATATGCCGGCTCGATAAGAGAAAACTTGTTCCATCTGCTTCCAGGTGAATCGAGTTGGCATGCACATAATCAATTTCACTGGTTGACAATAAAATATGTGTAGCATCCGTAATCTCGAAATGATCCCAGCTGCGCCATTGAAACACCACATTTTTATTGGCATCCAGTTCCTGTATGACAGCGCCGATCACTACGGCATTCGGATTATAATTCGGATTATAGACAGTCATATCCACAAATTGTGGATCGTATGCTATCAGATAGGAATGTCCATTGGGCAAAACAATAAATTCATGTACATCAGCAATGTATCCATTGCCACAATAAAATTTATCAATCATTTTATAGTTTGAGTCAAGCATCTCATGCCGGTTAATATCGTTGTTAAACAAAGTGAGATACCCGTTTTGATTGATGGTAAATCCGATACCTTTTGTCTGGTCAAATTTTCCGTATATGGAATCAGCATTATTTCCCATGATGCAATAATGCGCAGTAGGCTGATAGGCAAAATCAAAGTTGTGAAAGAAGATTTTGCCAGGAGCGGGATTGTTGTTGGTCCAGATAGTCAGCGGAGGAAATCCTCCCGTCCAGTCTGACAGGTCACGTGTATCCTCCAATGGTGCATCGGCAGCAGTGCCAAACTCTGCTTCAAACACATGCCGTCGCGCATCCGCAAGGCGTTGCAGGTCTTCTGCTGGATGCATTGGCTCTGTCTGAAAAGAGAAAGTGGTGCCCTTGATCTTTTCATTTTTTATGGTGCGAAGTTCATCGGAAACTTGCACCGTCACCCATTCATTGTAAGCAAATGGTATAAATGGCTGAAGCAGTATGGTCTTGCCGTCATCAGACAATAAAACAGCTACTTCATGTCTGCCACTGCTTGCACCATTCACCACAAAATTATCCGGCTGCAAGGTAACTTCATCTAGCTGGCCGCCATTTCTGAGTATGATATTAGTTTGAGGATGATGCAATTTTGAACCGGGCAATGGTGAGAGATATTCAAATTGCCCCCAAACAACATTGGTTACGGAACAGGCGATTACCATTAAAAAGAGAACACGTAAAGGGCTATGGGTCATCGAAGAAAATTTTAGGACGACCAAAGATAGAGGATACATAAGAATGCTGAAAAAATTGTTTCAACAGGCAACAATTTGCTATATCACAGCATATGGCAAACTTTGTTATCGGATGAATACCACTTCACCCGGTCGGGATACGCCGCTTTCATTGAAAACTTCAATAGCAAAGTAGTACGATTGGCCTTTGGTGAGTGCGCGCAGTTCAAGCCTGTTTTCTTCACCGGCAAAAACCTGGTAGGTTTGATAAAGTTTGTCTTTTGCTATTCCCCACAGGATGTTATAACCCGTTGCATCCTTTTCAGGCTTCCAGGTAATGACGGCATTGCGTGTATCACTTTCTCTTTCTACCAATAGCTTTCCCGGTGTACGCGGAGGTTGTCCGTCAGCATTGCCGAAAACCCTGACATCGCTGATGGCGAGGTTGGCTGCCGCTACATAAACATGTTCATACCGGAGGTAACGGAGTCGTTTCGCCTGCGGCAATTCGATATAGGCATTCGGCCTGTCGCGCTTTTCTTTCGTCAGATCGGCTAGTATTTCCCATTGCTTTCCATCGGCTGACCCATACATCCGGAATTGAGTGTACACCAAGGAATCGCTGTAAAATATCCCTGACTGATAGTCTGCAAAATTCACCTGTAACGCTCTTACATCACAGGGATGAAGCAGATCCATAGTCAGCCATTGTGCATCATTATTTGCGGAGGCCACCCAAAATGTCCGTGGGTTTTCATCGGTCAGATGGCTGGCAGCGAAGGAATCTTTTGTGGAAGAAACCGTGCAGGGTTTATGATACGAGAGCAGCATCCAACCGGTAAACAATTCATCGCTGCTTTTCCATTTCCCAACAGGGAGATAATGCGGGAAGTCGCCGAAACGGGTATCTGAATAAAGCTGATCACTGGCATCAAATCCCGCAGGAAACATGGCAATGCGACGCTCAAAATTCCAGTTGATGGCGATCCATGGTGTGCCGGTATTCCAGAAGTTTCCATACTTATCCTGAAAAGTATTTCCATGTCCTGCACCCGTCATAAAACCTCCCGGCTTGTACGAAACCGGATTATACGGGGCATATTGAAAAGGCCCCAATGGATCTTCAGCAATATAGGTTCCATTGGCATATACATTAAACTCGGTGCCCGGCGCCGCATATTGGAGGTAATATTTGTTATGGTACTGAGTCATCCAGGCACCTTCAATAAAAGGGAGAATACTGTCCGTGTGATTTTTTCCGAATCTTTCCCAACCATGTTCTTGCGGATGTAAAGTGATCAACCCCTTATAATCAGATTTATAGGTGAGCTGATGCTGTTTGTCCAGTTCAGCCCCGTAAATAGGATATACATTGGAAGAACCCCAATACATGAACCAACGGTCTTTTACCTCATCATAAAAGATGCAGGGATCCCAGGGACCTACCTCCTTGGGCAGTTGTGGCAGCCACCTGTTGTAGAAAGAGAGTTTACCGCTTTCCGGTGTTGTAGTAAAAAAAATGGGTCGTTGATCGAAAGTAGATTGAAAGAGATAGAGGGTATCACGCACCGAGAGTGCAGCCGGCGCACAGATATCTTCCATCGGCCACCTGGAAGGGGTGATATAATCCCAATGCAACAAGTCTTTCGAGTGCCAGTAACCGCCGGAAATCGTCACAAACAAATAATACGTACCGTTATGATTCACGATGACGGGATCCGCACCTGAACGATAGGAAATATTACTGTTGAGTTGCTCAAAATTGTACTGATAGTTGATGTCCATCGGATTACAATACGTAGTGATACCCGATGATTGCGCTGTGATCACCATGGGTATGAATTGCAGGAGGAAAAGCTGCAACATGATTCTAACGTCTAATTTCATAGGCTTCAATTTACTTAGTTGCTCTGCCATATTATTCTCCACTAAATTAAACACCAGCAGGAAGACGGTACAAGTACAATTCAGCATTCACGAAAAAAATGCTTACTCCTGCGGATACAGAGTGCCCATTCATTAATCATTCGTAAAGCAAGTATCGAATAGATGATTCACTTCATCTCCCAATGATCGAATCAGTTAATGTCAGTCTTTTATCTGAATATGCGAAATCAATATTACAATCATCAGCCTGCCGGCGCAACGGTTCTGCCGGTGTTGAATATAAGAGGCAAGTCACAAAATCAGTTATTTTTGGTTATTCATTCCACGTCTTATCATGTACCGTTTTTACCTGCTCATAACTTTTGAACTGACGCTGCAGGCAATGGTAATGGCACAAACCTACTCGCCGGTAGTTATTACGGGATTCAACAGTGACCTGGTTGCGGAAACCGCTCCGAATTCATTGGCCACTACTTCCATGTCAACCGACCTTACCGCTCATGTGTTGTATTCTGAGGACTTTGCCGCCACCGCGGGATTGCCTGCTGGTATTGTAAATAATGGCACCGTCGTAAGTGGCACCAGAACCTATCAAATGGCTTCTTATAATTCAGCGAATGCGGTATACGTTGATGTGGGCCAAACACAGTTAATCACACTCTTTACTACCGGCTCTTATTCTAAGATCAGCCTGATGGGTTTTTCCGCTGAAGGAAACAGCACATTGAACATCAAACTCACCTTTACGGACGGCACCACGTCCAACTACGGCAATTTCGTACTCTCAGATTGGTTCAATGGAGCCAATGCTGTTTATTGCTGCTTCAGCCGATGTATCCGTACCACGGCCGCGCCTTACAATATTGATGGTTTACCTTCCAACCCACGCTTCTATCCCATAGATATTTCATTGTCCTGCACAGATCAGAAAAAAAATCTTCAGACGATTACCATCAAAAACCTGAATGGAACAACTGGTTTTACGAATGCCTTTCTGCTCGCATTATCCGGTGTGCCATATTCACAGAATATTTTTTCCATTTCGAATGACGTTACCTGTCCTGGCGGCAATGACGGAAGCATCAATCTATTCGTGACAGGATCCGCTGCTCCATTCACTTATTCGTGGAATACGACTCCACCCCAAACCACGGTAAATGCCACTAACCTGGATTCCGGAACTTATGTATGCAAGATCACCGACATCAATGGTTGCATAACTTATGACACGGTTACCGTATCCACGCTTCCTGCCATACCTGTCTCAGTACAAGCCATTCCTTCTGTCATTTGCGCCGGCGACAATACCCAACTATCTGTTTCCGGTCTTACTGCATTTACCTGGATGCCCGGTAACTTATCTTCCTCGCCGACGGCCGTGAGCCCACCCGTTACAACCGTTTATACAGTTTCCGGCACCGACGCTAACAATTGTGCCAGGCTGGATTCCCTAACAGTTACCGTGAATGCTTTACCACTGATAACGGTCAATCCAAATCCTGCAACGATCTGTACAGGAGGTGCCATCGTGTTACAGGCGTCGGGTGGTGTTTCGTATAGCTGGTCACCGGCTACGGGATTAAGTAATAGTACCGTTTTCAATCCAACGGCCAATCCACTTAGCACCACTGTTTACACTGTTACCGGAACAGATGTAAACGGGTGCAGCAATTCGACGACAGCAACAGTTAACATCGCTTCAAACCCAGTGGTAAATACGCTGGCAGATCCCGCTGTAATTTGTGAAGGGGAAACCACTGCTCTTTCGGCTACCGGTCTGAGTAGTTTTACCTGGAGCCCGGGAGGACAAGTCATTTCTCCTATTATAGTCGCACCGGCAGCCACCACTACCTACACCGTTTCCGGAAATGATCTCAATGGTTGCAGCGGACAGGGAACCGTAACGGTAACCGTCAATCCCACGCCTGTCATTACAAGCACGCCGGCCTCAGTTGCCATCTGCGATGGTGATGCCACATCACTGTCAGCAAGCGGTGGTATCAGCTATAGCTGGATACCGGCTGCTGATTTAGATGACCCGAATATTGCTAATCCAATCGCCAGTCCTGCTGTTACCACAACCTATACGGTGACTGGTTACAATTCCTATGGTTGCAGTGCGGCCGCCACTTCTACCGTTACCGTTCATCCGGCAACTGTAGTAAATGCAGTGGCTGATCCTGCCGGTATCTGCGCCGGCGACAGCGCAAAACTTTCCGTTTCCGGGCTGAGTTTATTCACATGGAGTCCTGGAGGACAAACCGTTTCACCGGTCATGGTGAGTCCGCTAAACAGCACCACTTACACCGTAACCGGCTCTGATGCCAACGGATGCAATGGCACGGCTACCGTTTCTGTTGTGGTTGATCCGGTTCCCACAGTTATAGCCACCTCCGCTGACACATTGATATGTGATGGAAAGAATGCAGTGATCAATGCTACCGGAAATGCCACACAGTTTGCCTGGAGCCCTGGCAGTTTGAATGGCAGTACCGTAACTGTTTTTCCTTCAGACACCACCTTATATATGGTCACCGGTATTCTCGGAAACTGTATTGCGACCGATTCTATCCTGATCAAAGTTGCACCATCACCGTCCGTCGCTTTTTTTCCATCGCTACTGGAAGGATGCGATCCGTTGCAGGTCAGTTTCACTGATCAGAGCACCAGCGGCATCCAATGGCATTGGCTATTTGGCGATGGTGATACTTCACCGGAAAAAAATACAATCCATACTTTTCATACAGGCACCTGGTCTGTATCAGAAACCGTCACCAACACCGCGGGCTGCACATCCACTCTGTTGCTGACAGATTTAATACATGTGTATGCTGATCCTGTCGCCGATTTTAGTGTTACCCCTGCCATGAACCAGCCGGTGGAATTAACCGATGCAGCCTTTCAGTTTAGCAACATGAGCAACGGCGCAACCGCTTTCTATTGGGATTTTGATGATGGCTATTTCAGTAGTGAAGAAAATCCCGATCACCGATACTCCACTCCGGGCAAATATGCGGTCACACTCATCGCTGCAGGCCCTGGCAATTGCAGCGACTCAATCACCCAATCATTTGTTGATGTTATTCCTGCCACCATCGGTTTCATCCCCAGCGCATTTACCCCTAACGGTGATGGTTTGAACGATTTCTTTTTACCCGCTAATACCAACCTTCAGTCATTTGACATGAAGATCTTTAACCGCTGGGGCAACTTAGTTTTTCAATCAACAACAATTGGTGAAGGCTGGGACGGTAATGAAGATGGTTTGCCAGCTGAGATGGGTGTTTATGTTTATTGGATCAGCCTGGGGTTTGAAAATGGAAAAGCTGAACTGCGGAAAGGAAATCTGACTTTGCTGCGTTGAAGTAACTCCGCTGCGTTTTATCCTTGATTTCCGCCATTGAAAAACAACAGCGCTAAGACTAATGGCAAGTCTGTCATTCCACTCTCTGCAACATACGATGAGCAACAGCAATTGCGCTTGTCAATGCCGCTTCAACGGTACCCATGGCAGGACCATGATAAAACGCTTCTCCGGCAAAAAACAAAGTGTCTTGAACAGGATGTTCCAGCAAAGCGATTGATGTCGCAGTGTCCAATGTTGCATAGGCATAAGCTCCCATGGCATAAGGATCGGCCGTCCAGTTGGCCACCTGCCATGCCGCCACATTATCTTTCAATTCGTCTATATCCATCTTAAAAATTGCTGCCAGTGATAGCAATGCGTTTTCAAAAATAAACTGCTCAGTGGCGTCTTGCCATTTAGCGGCAGCAGGCCCCGCCAGCCAGCCGGTGAGCAGCGCATACTCTTCCGGATGCTGCGTCCACCAGGTTGGCACCGGCTCGTCCGAAATCAGAAAGCTCAAATCGTCCGTATCCCTGCCAAATTGCTTTTTGATGAGAGCGCTTTTCCAGAATTTTGTTTTGAACTCAATCAACACCTTTATCACAGCGCCATAACCCATCCATTCAAGCGCTTTAATCCTTTCCGGAATAGGCGGCACAAAAGATAGCGTGCTTTTTCCCGCTATGCGCTGTTGCAGGATGCCCAACGGAACAGTCACGATCACCTGGCTTCCTGTAAAGCTCCTTCCATCAAGACATTTTATAATCACTTCATTCCGTTTCCAGTATATTTCCCGTGCAACACAATTTAACTCAACTGCAGCACCTTCATCCCGGCATTGCTGCAGCAGGTAGCTGATCATCTTTCCGTAACCTCCTTTCACCCGAAAATTGGTGGTTGCTTCTTCATCCAGCCACTCGGCACGCAAAGCCAATGTGCTGGCTTTTGAAATATTGGCCGCATCATATCCTTCCGCAAATCCTTTGATGGAAGCGCGAAGGGCAACGTGCTTATAATCGCTGAAAAAAGTATTGATAAAGTCTGCAACTGTCATATCATGCTGCAGGCCGGCCAGCCTTTCTTCCAGCAATGCCCAATCTTCGAAATAATTCTCATTTTGCTGAAGCTCGCCGGATTTCATCTGCCAGGTGGAACCCGACACAGGTTCATAAGAGATTCCTGCTTGCTGCAACAGCTGGAGAGTAACCGGCAATGCTCCGTGAATAAATTCAGCGCCCAGCTCCACCGGCATTGAAAACGTATCATTCAATAGGGTATGAATACGTCCGCCTGCGCGATCACGCGCTTCCACGATCAGCACTTCCCGGCCCGCCTTTATCAACACATAAGCAGCCATTAAACCAGTGGCTCCTGCTCCAATGATGATTATTTTTCCAGGTTGCATCAGTCAGCGCTGAAAGAGATGATGAATAGAATGGGTGGTTCGGCAGCTATCACAAAGAGGCAATGGTAAGTGGAAGCAGGCAGCTGGAATAATGGCTGCTCATCAAAGAGCAAAACAATCCGCTCATCTTTATTTATCGATTA
>JBGAWA010000062.1:0-27157 GCA_044227805.1 Chitinophagales bacterium
TGGTGCGTCTACCAATTTCGCCACCCGGGCATTATTACTGAAGCGGAGACTATTTTAGAGCGGGGCAAAAGTAAAAAATCTTTGCACTTCAGACATAAAAAACAAACGCGCGGCAAAAGGTTACCGCGCGTTTAATCATATCGGAATCAGGCAGGATTATCTGACCAATGTCAGATTACCTTGCTTGGCAATGGTCAGGCCGGTGGCGGAAGCTATACCTTTGAGGTAGTAAACATATACACCCACCGGTTGTGGCTCTCCTTTGTAAGTGCCATCCCAGCTTAGATTGTCGGGCAAGGGTCCACCAATCACATTTACATTGCTAATGGCAAAAACTTCTTCTCCCCAACGGTTAAATATCCTGAATTCATCAAGATGGGCCAGCCCCAGTATCAGCGGACGGAAATAGTTATTCCGTGCATCGCCATTTGGTGAGAAAGCCGTCGGGAATTCCACCAGAGGATTAGGGTTAACGGTTATCGTTACACTATCGATGGCCGGGCATCCGTCGGCGGTGGTGATGTACACGATATAAGTAGTAGTTTGATCAGGTGAAGCAATGGGCGTCGCGCTGGTAGGGTTATCCAATCCATCCGATGGAACCCATATATAAGATGCGCCGCCGGTAATGGACAATGTAGTGTAAGTACCCAGGATAATGGTGGTATCAGGGCTGATGAAAATGGGAGGAATAGGAATGATACTCACTGTCAGGCTATCCTGTCCCACAAAAGGGCAATCATTTACGTTGGTTGCTGAAACAGTATAGGTAGTTGTAACCAATGGTGAAGCGACCGGGTTGGAGATATTTGGGTTGTCAAGCGTTCCGGGCGGTGACCATGAATAGGATGTACCACCCGTTGCCGAAATCTCGACACTGGCCCCCTGGCAAATACTCACGTCAGGACCGGCAACGATATTAGGGAAAGGTTTCACAAAAACAGTAACTGTGTCTGCAGCGGTACAGGAACCAACCCAGGTAATGAAGATATAGCTTGTAGTAGAGGCAGGTGATGCAACCGGATTGGAGATAGTGGTGGAGCTTAATCCGTTGGGTGGTGCCCATTGAAAATTTATTCCGCCAGAACCATTGAGTTGCACCGATCCCCCCGGACAAATAGTGGTATCGCTGCCCGCATGAGCGATAACAGTATCATATACTTCGATATGAACACTGTCCATGGCCACACATCCAAAACTGTTGGATATGGATACCGTGTAAGTTACCGTAACATCAGGCCCGGCCAGCGGATTTGAAATACTGGTATTGCTCAAGTTATAGTTGGGCTCCCAATTGAAGTTGCTGGCACCGGTTGCGGCTGCATTCAATTGAATCTGATCCAGCTTGCAGATGATCGTATCATCAGGAATAGCATTGATGGTTGGGCTTGGGAAAATATTAACCACTTCCGAAATGGTATCAATACATCCGGCTTCATTGCCGGCAATCAGCGTTACGGTATAACTTCCCGCTTCATCATAAATATTCGAAGGGTTTTGCACATTAGCCGTATCGCCATCTCCAAAATCCCAATGCCAGCTATTTACCTCTGTGTAATTTGAAGTAGTGACATCACCAAACTGAACCGGTTGCCCTACACAGCCATCAGGCGCCGACATGGCCGCGGTGAAAAAAGGATAAACATAAACATCGCCATAAGCTGTATCGGCGCAGGTACTGCCCGGATTAACATACAGGATAATGTGATAGAGCCCTGTATCCGGAAATGTAAATGTGGGATTCATATCAGAACTTGTATCGGACGAAGATGACAAGACTCCGAAATCCCAGAAATAATTAGTGGCATTCGAGGAGTTATTAGGGAAAGTAAAAGTATAGGTCTGACAAGAGTTGAACACAGCGGGATTGTCTATCGTATTGCTTCCGCCATCAATAGACGCCTGCGGACCAATACACTGTGCCACATTGAATTGAAAGTCGCGTTTGTGTTCATCCAGAAACTGACCGTTACGGTATTCAGAAACACAGATACCCACTACAAACTGACCGGTGGCTGTTGGGGTAACCGTTAGTTGCCCGGTGGCCGGATCAATGGCCAGTGATGGTGAACCACCCATTGGATTGGACGATGAATACGGCGCGATAAAGGTTACGAAACTATAAGGAGGCGGACCAGGAGGATTAGGATAAGGGTTCAGCGAGCTGGCTCCGAGATAAGGATCGCAGATGGAATATACCAAGGAGTCGCCATCAGGGTCGGTGGCGGAATGATCAAAAACCAGCGGTTCTGCCAGACAAATCAATGGTGGTGGAAAATTATTGAAATAGGGGCTGCTGTTGCATTCAGCGAGATCGGGATCGGGAATATATCCCAGATAAGTAGCGCCGGTGTTATCAGGACTCAGAATATTGTCGATGGAATAATTACGGCAGCAACGCTGATAGATCATCGTATATCCGCCCGGTGATGGGTCCAGAAACACATTATATTGAAAAATGGCTTCTTCCACACAGATGCCCGGTGGCACAACGAGACATGGATTGCCGGAGTTGTTCGGTAGCGTGTCTGATCCGGGAAACGGAATAGGCAGCGTGGCCACTATATTCCCGTTCGCATCAAAAATGAAAACATTGGTAGGGTTATCGTAAGCGGCCGTACCATTAAAGCAATCACGATAAACCTTTAGCGTAATGAGATACTCATTATTTCCAAGACACTCATAGATCATCTCGCCGCCTACAATATGCGAAGCTTTGGAAATGACCGGTTGCAGTCCAACAATTGCTATACATAGGATAAAGCGTAAATATTTTTTCATGTGAAAGTCGTTTTTTTCAACTCATTTAGTCAACGTAATAATACAACATTTCCTTTTAGGAAGTATGTCTTGCCGGTCGATAGAGATTTTCCTGAAAGCACATAGACATAGGTTCCGATAGCTTCTTCTTTCCCTTGATAAGTGCCATCCCATCCGATGTTTATGTCGGTGCCAACAAATACCATTTCACCCCAACGGTTAAATACTTTAAAACTTTCCAGTTCAAACATACCAAGCACCACCGGCAGGAACCTGTCATTTAACCCATCACTGTTAGGAGTGAATGCATTGGGAAATACAACCAGCGGATCATCTATCACCGTAACTTTAAGTGATTCCGTCAGCGGACAGCCTTCCGTGGTGATGGCACTAACAGTATATTCCGTAGTAACCAACGGTGTAGCAACCGGGTTAAAAATGAAAGGATCACTCAGTGATTCAACCGGTGACCAGCTGTAAGTATCGGCACCATAAGCATGCAAGGTTGCGGAAGTGCCAAGGTAAATGGTTGTGTCGGGTGTTACCGACAACGGTGCAGGCGCAATCACCAATACGGTTACGGAATCATAAACAATGACAGGGCAACTATTAGCATCAGATGCCTCCAGATGATAAACGGTGGTAGCCGTCGGATTAGCAAAAACGCTGTCAGCTGCCGGGTCGCTCAAGGCAACATCAGGGCTCCAGGAATAACTTGTACCACAGCAAGCGGTCAACAATGCTGTATCACCTATGCAAATCGTTTCATCGTTACCCGCAGCAATTACCGGATCGGGTTTCACCAGTATCTGAATCTCATCTGTGTCAATACACGAACCGATAAATGTTGTCATCACATACGTTACCGATGAGCCGGGCTGGGCCAATGGATCCGGAATATCATCAGCCGACAGTCCCGCTGACGGTGACCAGCTGAAATAAACACCACCGGTACCATGCAGTTGCAAGATGTCGCCGGGGCAAATGGTTGTATCATTTCCTGCAAAAGCAATCACGGTGTCGTACACGTTGACCTGGAGTCCGGCAGTATCCACACATCCCCACTGATTGGTTACCGTGAGCAGATAATGTGTATCCACATCAGGGCTTGCCAGCGGTGTTTGCAAGGTGTCGTTGTTCAATCCATAATCCGGGCTCCAGCTATAACTGCCAATACCAGCGCCAAGCAGTTTAATGGTATCGAGTGAACAAATAATTGTGTCAGGATAGGCCGTTGCTTCCGGTTTTTCATGAATGGTAATAAAACCTAATGTGGTATCAAGACAACCCAGATCAGTGCCAACCACTAACTGCACATAATAAGTGCCTGTTGTATCAAATGCAAACAACGGATTCTGATCAAAGGAATTTCCCAGGCTGCCAAAGCTCCAGAACCAGTAATTGATATTGCCTACACCACTTGTTGAAAGATCTGTAAACTGCAGCGAATCAATCACACAGCCATTGGGAAACAGGAATTGTCCATCCAGAACCGGATAGACATAAACGATACCATACGCAGTATCGCCGCAGGTAGAGCCCGGGTTGGCAATCAGCGTTACCGTATAAATGCCGGTATCGGGAAAAGTATAAACCGGTACTTCAAGGTTGGATGTATCATTCGTAAGACCGGGAACACCGAAATCCCAGTGATACGATGTGGCATTATTAGAATTGTTGGGAAAATAAAAAGTAAAGCCATCACATGAATTAAAAAGCGCCGGGCTGTTCACGGTATTGCTTCCGCCATTGATGGAGGCTGATGCATTGTTGCAGTTGGTAACATTAAATTGAAAATCGCGCCGGTGGACTGACAGCAGATTGCCGTTGCGGTATTCACTCACACAAACGCCAACCACATATTGACCAATGGCTGTTGGTGTCACTGTTAGTTCGCCCGTTACCGGATCAATAGCCATTGGCGGTGCGCCACCCATCGGATTATCATAGGAATAAGGAGCAATAAAATTGACGTTGTTATAATTTATGGGAGGGCTTCCTGGCGTCGGCTGAGGGTTGAAGGAAGTGGCTCCATCATACGGATAGCACAGCTCATATACGAGAGTATCTCCATCAGGATCAACGGCGGAATGATCAAAAACAAATGGTGTATTGATGCAGATGATGGTAGGTGGAAAGTTCACGAAGTAGGGGCTGCTGTTGCAATCCGCCAGTGCCGACCCGGGAATGGTAGCCTCATAGGTAGCTCCGGTATTCGCCGGATCAACAATGTTTACAATGGTTGAATTGCGGCAACAACGCTGATAGATCATCCTGTAACCTCCAACAGTTGGAGGCAGATGTACCTGCTTGGTAAAAATTGCTTCTTCCACACATATATTAGGCGGAACAATCAGGCAGGGATTGCCGGTATTGTTAGGCAGTTCATCAGCACCGGGAAAAGTAATAGAAAGTGAAGTGAACAGCTGATTCGTTGTGTTGTCATAAATAAAAATATACGTAGGGTTGTCATAAGGTGCCTGCCCGTTATAGCAGTCCCTGTAAACTTTCAAGGTAACCTGGTAATTATCGTTTCCATTGCAGGCATATGAAAGTTCACCACCGATAATATGCGATGAATAGGAATAAAAGGGTAACACCGACAATAATGCCGCAGCAAGCAGATACTTCCAACCTGTGGCGCGTAGAAAGTGTTGCATCTTTTAAATTGAACGTCGCCAAGTTAGCGATTCTTTGTTGAGTTATCAGCGACTGATCAGCAGTTTACCAACAAAGTTGTTTTTTTTCGTGGTGAGCCGGACGAAGTAAACGCCGGACGGTAATGCAGACACATCCATTAGCAGCGAATTTCCGGTGTCGTAAAAATTTTGCGTAAGCACCGTTTCCCCCAAACTATTTGACAATAAGAGCGAGCCCGCAACATGATAGACAGTGGAAGGAACGGTGAGAATAACTTCGTGACGGGCAGGATTGGGAAAGAGCCGCAAGGCTGCATCAGCATGCAGTAAGGGAGCTGAAACATTGGGTGCCTGGTTATAATAGGTTACACCGCCGCGATAGTTGCCAACCAACAACTCCAGCTTACCATCGTTATCCGCATCGGCGCCTGAAACAGTAGAACGGAGACCCTGGTAAATCTCAGCATACGTTGAATCCGTTTTCAGAAAAGTTCCCTCCAGGTTATTATCAATATTGGTGTATTGAAAAATAAAACCGCGCTCACAACCTACAAACAAGGTGTAAGGATCGCCCGGCAGCAGTTGCGCGAGGAATGGAGCACTGTACCCGGTAGTATAGCCTGGCTGGCGAACATCCACCTCACCGAAAAAATTATCAGCGGTGACAAAGACAGGATTGGCGGCAGTTCCGGTATTCTGAAAATAATTGAGGTTTCCGTCCCGCTCTCCTATCAACAAATCAATAAGTCCGTCATGATTTACATCCACGAGTTGCGGAGTGCTGAAGTTTCCCACATCAATACCTGCATAATTCTGTGCTATGAAAACAAAATTTGCAGCCGCACCAGCGGCTGCGGTATTGCGGAAGAATAATAATGTTCCATCATCCCTTCCGGTAATCATATCGGCATCTCCATCACCATCAAGATCCGCAAATGTTGGACAGACAGACTTTACAGCCAGAGACCGGATATCGGCATAATCATCAGTCATCAGCTCAAACGATGGCGTATTGGCTGTGCCGGTGTTGCGGTAATAGGAAAGTTGTCCTTCGTAAATTCCCGGAGCAGTCAGATTGAAATAACCATAATTGCCCACCATCAGATCTTTCAGACCATCATTATCCGCGTCAAAAAATACAGGATAGGCGCCTTCTCCCACATCAATCATGTCGGAAATCAAAAAATTTTTCGACTGAAAATCAAAATCGGCCGTAGTGCTGTTTCCCTTGTTGCGATAATACCATGCACAATTATAATTTTCAGTTCCCTGCTGATTATTGGGTGCGACTATAAGATCTTTCAATCCGTCATTGTTCATGTCCATTAAAAAGGCAGCCGGGAAAGTATATACATCGGCACTGATGTTATAGGAAGGAAAAAGTGTATCGAGGCTGGTGATGTTGGCGTTGGAAGTGGTTCCGCCATTGTGCAGATAAACGATATTCGAAAATGAAATGTCGCCGGTGATAAGTTCCACATCATTGTCGCCGTCATTGTCAAATGCCAGCAACGTGGATCCGGTATGGCGAAGATCTCTTGTGTCATTCCTTTTATGTTCGCCTCCGGTCAGAAAGGGACAAGGCACATTGAGCGAATCGGCGCGCACAAAACCACTTTCAAAAAAATCTCCCCAGCACTGATCAACCGGTTTATAGGTTAAGTCATTGCAGCCATGGCCGTCTTCCTGCGACTGGTTCTCATAATAGATTACGTAGCCCCCATTTTGTTGAAACGTAAGAATGTCGATATCACCATCATGGTTTACGTCAACGATGGCAGGTATATCAACGGCGCTGACAAATAGGTTTACCTGGAAAGAATTAAAGGGATATTCAAGCAGGTCGTCGGCCAGTTGAAACTGGATAACATTATCCTGGTTGAAGGATCCATTAAAAACACGAATACCGGTGGCAGGGTTATGTGTATGCGTGAAGATATCGGCAATGCCGTCGCAGTTGTAATCTATCATCAGTGCCCAGTTTTCCAAGGTCGGAAAATTCACTTTGTATTCAGGGTTGTAGGTATAGTCCTCTGTGTCAGGTGTTCCATGGTTGATAAAAGTGTAGATGTTATTTCCGGTGCGGTCGAAGACAAAAAGATCACTGATGCCATCGTTGTTCAGATCGACAGCCGAGAATTGAGCATTATTAAGTCCGCCGACCCATGGATATTTCATCGCGACACCTCCAGCATTTTTAACCACGACATTCTGGTCTATCACATATTGCGCTGATGCAACAGTGCAGCAAAAAATGAAAACAACAATCAGAAAGCGCATTCGCATCAGGCAGGATATTTATTGAAGGTGGAAAATTAGGCAAAAGCAGGGACAGCATAACGAACCAGCAATCAGCAAGCTGAAATCCATTGGCCTTATTGATTCTCAAAAATAAACCGGCAACAGCAAATTGTTTTTTGCTATTGCCGGTTTAATTGTTGCGGAAGTGATGCAAGTGCTGTGAAGGTCTAATTCACCACCAACTTCTTACTAATCGCTTTCACACCGTCCTGTAATCTCACATAGTAAATGCCGGCGGGCAGCGATACATCAAAATTCTTCATCAAAGTGCCGGAGGTATTCATGTTTTCCTGATGCACCAATCGTCCCATCATATCAACTAGCTCTAAACGGTAGCTGGCTGGCGGCAAATTATACATGGCTACACTGAACTGACCATCAGAAGGGTTGGGCGCAATGAATAGGGATGGTTCTTTTCCGGTTGCAGTGATGGCAGTGGGAAACGACTCGGTGAGCAACACATCATCAACATAAAAATCCGCATCCTGGTAATCATAGGCAAAAGCGAAAAAATCAATACCGCCGGCTGCTTTTACCGAAGACGTTCCCAATGCACCGCTTGACCATTGCCAGGTATGAACCGAGTTGCCATTAATCCACAATTCACCGAGGTCATTGATGAGATCCATTTTCACTTTAACATCCGTCCAGCTGTCGGGCGTGTAGGAAACGCTGGCAGCATTGGCGCCGCCGGCATTTATGTTTCCCCCTCCTGCATTGTCGAAATAAATTTCAAACATCCAACCTACTCCTGGCACCGAACTCTGTTGAATATTAAAATAACCGCCTGCCCCGCTTACCATGTACATTTTTAAACTAAAGTCATATACTCCCGTCGTGTAGTTCTGCGGGAATGGCAGAATTAGGTCTGTTGGGCCGGTATTGCCAACTATGTGAACTGAATTTATGCCGCTGCTTGCCTGAGCATTGCTGACATCGGCATCCTCTGCTGCGGTGCCACCTGACCAGGTTGTCCATAGATCAGAATTGGCGGCGAGTAGTTGATCAGCAAAATAGCTTTCAAAGGTTTCGGTAATAATGGATGGAGTGGCTACCTTAATCAGCACTACATCATCAATATAAAAATCAGGCGCTGCCACACCGTCCGCATAGGAAAATATATCAATGCCCCCCATCGAATTAACCGTTTCGGCACCGTTTTCACCTATTGACCACTGCCAGGTATAAACCAAAGTGGAGTTAATATAAGCTTCCCCCTGATCCTCGTCTAAGTTGGCTCTCACTAATACAGATGTCCATCCATTGGGTGTATACGTGATGTCTTGTGTTGCGCCGCCGCCGGCAACATAACCGGTGCCGCCGCTGCCAAAATAAGCGCTGAACTTCCAGCCATCTCCCGGCGTGGAACTTTGCTGAATGTTAAAATAACCACCCTTACCACTGGTGATATAGATTTTAAGGCTGAAGTCATATACACCGGATGTATAATTTTCCGGGAAAGGAAGAATGAGGTCCGTAGGCCCGCCGTTGGCAGAGCCGGTCACATGAACTGAATTGGTGCCGGTTGTTGCCTGGGCATTGCTGATAGGGGCGTCTTCACCAGCCACACCACCCGACCAGGTCGTCCAAAGGTCTGAATTGGCGGCCAGTAATGCACCCGCCGTGTAACTCTCAAAGTCGTCGGAGATGATGGTTGTCTGGGACAAACCAACTAAAGGCAATCCCGCAATTGCCAGCAGTAAAATTTTTTTCATGATGGTTGGATTTTGGTTCTACCAAATATAAAAATTAATAAACGTGTGTGCAATGGAAATTTCGTATTCACAAAAACAGTAATGCATGGCCACAGGAATGACTGAAGACAGTATAACGGAAGACGGTCTTCAAGCGAGCACCAGCAGCGAGATCACAGGATTGAAACCTCAGGGCTCAATACATCCTGATGAAGCATTCAGGGTGAACGCGGGAGAACTTTTTACAATACTTTGGGGCATTAAACATATTGTTGTTTCGAAATACTATAAAAGGCTTACACCCTGGATGACCGGTTCCTCAACAAGTGATCTGCCAGCACTATGGCTGCCATGGCCTCCACGATTGGAACTGCCCTTGGCAAAACACAGGGATCATGCCTGCCGCGGCCTTTTACGGTTACCGGTTCACCCTTCACGTTCACAGATTCCTGCGCTTTTACGATAGTAGCAACCGGTTTAAATGCCACCCGGAAATAAATCTCCATACCATTTGAAATGCCGCCCTGAATGCCCCCTGAGAAATTAGTACGGGTTAAGATTTCATCTCCTTCGGCATAAAAGGCATCATTATTTTCCGAACCCAGCCTGGAAGCGCCATCGAATCCACTTCCATACTCGAAGCCATGCACCGCATTGATGGTGAACATGGCCTTCGCCAGGTCAGCCTGTAACTTATCAAACAACGGCTCACCTAATCCGACCGGACAATTCTTTATAACGCAGGTAATTACACCGCCCACCGTATCGCCTTCCAGCCTGACCTGGTTGATCAGCTCAATCATATTTTCTGCAGTGGGTTGATGAGGACAGCGTACGATATTACTTTCTGCTATAGCGACCAGTGCTGCCAGATTCTCCGCTGTATTGAAGTTGACGGGAGACAGCCGGATGGCACCTACCTGCGTAACAAATGCCGCGATCTCCACGCTTTCACGGGCTGCCAATTGTTTCGCGATTGCGCCTGCCGCCACAACCGCTGCTGTTGTTCTGGCCGATGATCTTCCACCACCACGGTGATCCCGTAATCCATATTTAGCCTGGTAAGTATAGTCTGCATGGGAAGGACGAAAAGCCGCTTCAATGTGATCGTAATCTTTGGAGCGCTGATCTTCATTCGGAATAAACAGCGCAAGCGGAGTGCCCGTTGTTTTGCCTTCATAGGTACCTGACAACAGTTGCACCGTATCACCTTCCTTTCTTTGTGTAGTGATGTATGATTGCCCCGGCCTGCGGCGATCAAGATCATATTGAATTTTCTCTATGGAAATTTCCAGGCCTGCCGGACAGCCATCAATCACGGCGCCGATACCGCTGCCATGCGATTCACCGAATGTGGTTACCCTGAATGAAGTTCCTATCGTATTTCCTGCCATGAGCTGATCAACCGTTTTTCAATTTTACTATTGCATTGAATTCTCAAAATGTAATAATCATGGATGTCATGGAAGCTTCTCTTGACGCTGTATCAAACTATCGCGGCCAAATGTTCAGCACGCCTTCCATCTATGGTACGAATACCCTGAAAAAAGTATCTTCGCGCCCGTAAATTCCGGTGATGAATGTACTCATAAAAAATATCAAGTCGCTTGCAGGTATCAGGGACGCCGGTGTTCATCACGTCAGTGGCAACGCTTTGCAAATGCTCCCTTCCATCGAAAATGCATTTCTGTTCGTCCGTGATGGCAGCATCGCCGGGTTTGGGCCCATGGAAAATTTAAAACAGTGGATGAGTAACGAAAACCTGCCAGTTACCCAGGAGATGGATGCAACAGGCAGACTGGTTTTACCATGTTTCTGCGACTCTCATACGCACCTTGTTTTTGCGGATACAAGGGAGAATGAATTTTTGTATAAGATCCAGGGACTTTCTTACGAAGAAATTGCAGCCAGAGGCGGTGGCATTCTGAACTCTGCCAAAAAGCTGCGCGACACACCGGAAGAACTTTTGCTGGAGAAAGCGTTGAAACGTATTGAAGAGATAAAAAACTCAGGAACCGGTGCTGTAGAAATCAAGAGCGGCTATGGTTTAAGCTATGACGGCGAGCTGAAGATGTTACGCGTGATTAAAAAGCTAAAATCCATTTCACCGATTCCTGTTAAGGCTACTTTTTTAGGCGCGCACGCCATTCCTGCTGAATACAAAACTGACCGAGAAGGTTACCTGCGACTCCTGCTGGAGCAATTGCTTCCTGTGATTGGTGAAGAAGAGCTTGCCGACTATTGCGATGTGTTTTGCGACAAAGGATTTTTTACACCGGAAGAAACCGACAGGATCTTGCAGGCAGCGTGGAGATACGGATTGAAGCCAAAGATTCATGCTAATCAGCTGGCGATATCCGGTGGTGTACAGGCCGGTGTGCGAAACAATGCGCTTTCGGTAGATCATTTGGAAAGTATGAGTGATGCTGAAATTGAATGCCTGAGAAATTCGCATACCATTCCAACGATGCTTCCATCTGCTGCTTTTTTTCTGCGCATGCAATATCCACCGGCACGGCAAATGATTGAAGCAGGACTGCCGGTAACGCTTGCTACCGATTATAATCCCGGCTCCTCTCCTTCGGGAAGAATGAGTTTTGTGATTTCACTGGCCTGCATACAAATGAAGATGACGCCGGAGGAAGCCATCAATGCAGCTACTATTAATGGTGCTGCCGCTATGGAACTCAGTGATGTTCTTGGTTCCATTACGATTGGCAAACGGGCCAACCTGATTATCACAAAGCCGATCAATGGTATAGCGAACATTCCCTATAGTTTTGGAAGTGATGTGATTGAACAGGTAATAATTGCTTAACCGGAACAGTCACCGATGCCGGATCCGATAAACGTGATAATCTCATCATAACAGTTTTTACCCTACACCTATAAAAATCAACATTATTAACTCATAGCAGTCTGCCGGTGCACTATTTCTGCATCCAATCAATAGTAAATAAGCATCGACGGCAATTACTCACCATTCACTACTCATCAAATTATGCCCCAACCACTCATCGAATGTGTACCGAACTTCAGCGAGGGACGAGACCTGGCTGTTATCCAACAAATCACTGATCAGCTACAGACAGTAGAAGGTGTCCGACTACTGGATGTAGATCCCGGAAAAGCTACCAACCGGACGGTGGTAACTTTTGTCGGAACACCCGATGCGGTGATAGAAGCAGCATTTCTCGCCATCAAAAAAGCCGCTGAACTGATTGATATGAGTAAGCATACAGGGGAGCATCCCCGGATGGGCGCCACCGATGTTTGTCCGTTGATTCCCATTGCTGATATCTCGATGGAAGAAACAGCGGAATATGCCAGGAAATTAGGTGAACGTGTGGGAAGAGAGCTTGCCATTCCGGTTTACCTGTATGAAGCAGCGCAGGCTAACCCCGCCCGCAAAAATCTCTCTCTGATACGGGCCGGCGAGTATGAAGGCTTCTTCAAAAAAATTAAGACAGCCGACTGGAAGCCTGATTTCGGGCCGGTTGAATTTCCGGTGAAGACAGGTGGCACCGTTATCGGCGCCCGCGATTTCCTGGTGGCGTACAATGTCAATCTCAACACCACTTCCGTTCGCCGTGCGAATGCCGTTGCCTTTGACATCCGGGAGGCCGGCAGAAAAATAAAAAATGAAAAAGGAGAAGAGATGGTGCAACCCGGTACCTTAAAAGCAGTGAAAGCTATCGGCTGGTTTATCAAAGAATATGGCATCGCCCAGGTCAGCATCAACTTAACCAATATCGGTATCACACCGCTGCATGTTGCTTTTGATGAATGCGTGAAGAGCGCGGCAGCAAGAGGTATGCGTGTTACCGGTTCAGAGCTCGTTGGTTTGATTCCGTTGAATGCCATGCTGGAGGCGGGGAAATACTTTTTGAAAAAACAGCAACGCAGTGCAGGCGTATCGGAAGAAGAATTAATCCGCATAGCCGTGAAGTCACTGGGATTGGATGAGTTGACGCCATTCGATCCGGGCAAAAAAATTATTGAATACCTGTTACGAGATGAAAAGCGCAGCAGACTGGTAAGCATGAACCTGCGCGAGTTCGCCAATGAAACTGCCAGCGAGTCACCGGCACCCGGCGGTGGCTCAGTGGCCGCTTATATGGGTTCGCTGGGAATTTGTCTGGCCACCATGGTCGCCAACCTTTCTTCCCACAAAAAGGGATTGGATGAACACTGGGAAACATTCTCTGCCTATGCCGTTAAAGGACAGTTGCTCAAAGATGAATTGTTAAAACTGGTGGACGAAGACACACTGGCTTTCAACCGTATCATGGAAAGTTTTGCATTGGCAAAAAGTACGGAAGAGGAAAAAAAGATCCGCAGCCGGGCCATTCAGGACGCCACGAAGTATGCCATTGAAATACCATTGAGGGTGATGCAGTGTTCATTTGATGCTTTTGATGTTATTGAAGCTATGGTAAAAACAGGCAATCCCAATTCGGTGACAGATGCCGGCGTTGGCGCATTGGCTGTTCGCAGCGCTGTTGTTGGTGCCTATTTAAATGTGATAGTGAATACAGGCGGCCTGAATGATCAGGGATTGAAAGACACCTATGTTCAGCAGGCAGCAGCGATCAGAGAAAAAGCGATGCTGAAGGAACTGGAGATTTTGAAGTTGGTAGAAGGTGCCATCCAGCAATAGCCAACAGCCGTGTTGACAGATTGGCATCCGACGGTTCCTTTGTAAAAGCCATATTTTCGCCTACCTTTGCCGACTTCAAAAAAATCATTTATACATCATGAAAAAAATCCCTGTTACAATGCTCATGGCCATCCTAAGCATTGCTATTGTTTTTACGGCTTGTAACTCCGCCGGTTTAAAGAGCCAGATCCTTGGAAAATGGAAGATTGACGAGATGCACATCCAATACTATATACAACAGCAGGAATATGGTGAGAAGCAAATGCAATCGCTGAAAGACAGTGCAGCAAACACAACAGATACTGCCAAAATAAAAGTTTACAACGAGCAGGTGGATCAGATCAGTAAACAACTTTCTGCTTTCCAATCGAGCCGCGACTCTGCCTTGAAGAAAAATACCTGGGAATTCCAGGAAGACGGTAATTTTATCGCCACCGAAAACGATGGCCCGCGGAAAGGTTTGTGGTCATACGACGATAAGTTGGGCATGCTCTTCACAGTTATCGAGAACCAGACCTCTTCGGTTAAATTGAAATTCAGTAATGATACGATGGTGCTGCAACTGGATTCGGTGAACTACATGAAGTTTACACCTGTTAAATAATCCCCCTATCCTTACATCAGGATAGTTTTACTACCTCATAACGGTACAGCCATAAATCCTACGGCAGGATTTATGGCTGTCACTTTTTGGGAACTTCCTCTATCAGCCTGTTACGCCATTAACGTCGTTACGTCCTTTCATTTAGCTTCGATCACAATTCATTTTCCCGCTTCACGATAGAAAGCAATCAGATCCGTAGCCGGAATTGACGTACTACCGGCTTGTCTTAACATGGTGACCAATTGCCCGCGATGATAAGTGCCATGATTAGCGACATGCATCAATACCTGGTACACGGATGATTGGCCCTCCAGGCCCTTTAAGGTTTTATAACTAACCTGCTGCTTCAGTTTTTGCTTGCTGTATGTAAAAGCCTTTTCTTCCAGTTTCCTTGAAGAGGTTATTAATCCTGCTATGAGTTCTTCCTTTGTTCCTTCAAATGCACGGGAAGGCCACTTTACCGGTGAATTTCCATGCAGCCTTTCCAGCCAGATATCCTGTGCAAACCAGATGTGCAGCAATGTTTCACGGATGCTTTTAAAACTGCTGACTATTTCCATTGACAACTGTTCATCGGAAAGTAAATTTATTTGCTGGCAGATTTTTTCATTGGCCCAGGTATTAAAGGCAATATATTCTTGCAACATTTTTTTCATGCGTGAAAAGGTTGAAATTCATTGATGGTGCAAATAAACAATTGAATACGATGAATCAAAAATCCGGTGACTAACAATTGCCTGAAATTTCTCATCCCACAATGGTTTTCCGGCTGGTATAACCGCAGCAACCCAACATAGCTGGCGAGCTGTCGCTGTTCACATCCGACTTCAGCCGCTTTCTATACCTTAGCAAAAAAATTTATGAATCTCCACTTCGGATCAATCTGCGTTCGTAATCCACAGACAAATTTCCAGCATGCGCAACCGCACATGGAACCCATCATCGCCAGCACTACTTTTTCGTATGATGATCCTGAGGCATTGATGGAAGTATTTTCCGGTGAGCAAAAAGGATTTATTTATTCGCGCTGGAGCAACCCTACTATTGAACTGGCTGAAAATAAGATAGCGGCCCTGGAAGCGTGTGGCATCACCCATGCGGATGGAACACCCTTACAGCTTACCGCCAGAATGTTCAGTTCCGGCATGGGCGCTATCAACACTTTGTTCATGTCGGTTTTGAAATCGGGTGACAAAATTTTAGCGCAGGAAAACCTGTATGGCGGCACCTCAGAGTTGCTCAACAAAATACTCTCGCAACAAGGAGTACAGCCGCTATTGATGGATTTAAAAAATCTGCAGCATGTTGAAGAGCGGGTGAAGCAGGATCCGGCAATAAAAATGCTGTATATCGAAACACCGTCCAATCCAACCATCGATTGCTATGATATTGAAGCATTGACCAACATCGCCAAAAGCAGCAAGCTGGTTGTTGCTGTGGATAATACTTTTGCTTCCCCTTATCTGCAACAGCCTTTTCGTTTCGGTGCCGACTTCGTTGTGCATTCTACTACCAAATATCTTAATGGTCATGGCAATTCCATTGGCGGGATGCTGATCCATCAGGAAGCTGCACCGTTTGAAAAAGCCATTTTCGACTACCGGAAATTATTAGGTTCCAACAGCAATGCTTTTGACGCCTGGCTGTTACTGCAAGGTGTTAAAACGCTGGAAATCCGAATGCAACGACATTGTCAGAATGCAAGGCAAGTTGCAGAATTCCTGCAGGCGCACCCCAAAATTTCTAAAGTAAATTATGCAGGCCTTGCATCGCACCGTGATCATGCGGTGGCAAAAAAACAAATGCGCGATTTCAGCGGCATGCTGAGCTTTGAGTTAAAAGACGGGCTGGAAGCAGGCAAGCAACTGATGAAACGTATCCGCCTTTGCCAGCTGGCTGTTTCACTCGGAACTGTTGATACCATCATTCAGCATCCCGCGTCGATGAGTCATGCAGGTGTAGCTAAATCCGTGCGAGAGCAATATGGGATCACCGATGGACTCGTACGGCTGTCGGTTGGTCTTGAAGATGCAGCAGATTTGATCAGTGACCTGGAGCAGGCATTGAGTGATGCCGCATCGTTAGCCAAAGAATCGTAGCGAGTTACAGTAAAACTTTTCAGGCATCTTTATAGACGCAGGGTTATACATCCCTGTTTATAGAACCCGCATTTTTGCAGTTCAAAAAAGCGATGCGTCTCCAAACGATGCAGAAATGTTTCGGGTTGATGAACCAGTTTCCTTTCAAATAAAATGTATAACCCTTCCGCAGTTCTCACAGCGAAGCGCGAAATTCCGTTTGAAAAATACGTGCTTAAAAAGGAGCTCTCATGAGGTTACCATTCCTTACTGCCATCCTAAAGTTTGATTCGAATCTTCAGGTCTCCTTATACTGCCTGATGCAGTAAGAAAAGCATACCTATTAACACATAGTTAATCACATAATATATTTTCTGCATATCCAAGGTTTCCCTGCCAAAAATCATCCAAATCTTGAAAAATTTCTTACCATCATTGAATAAGTGAATCTAAACTTGCTACATTTGATTTCTTCCCTCTCATACAAATAAAAACAACATGAAAAACATTAAGATTCTGATTGCGCTATTGGCAATAACAGCAACAGCACCTTTTGCAGGCGCTACCGATCGAATAGTAGCAGATGGCGGGCAAGGTGGTGCATTTCCCACTATCAATGCTGCCATCACAGCCGCTTCAGCAGGCGACCGCATTCTCATCTACCCTAAAAGCGGCGGATCACCGTACACAGAAAACATTGTGATCAATAAAAATCTGCAGCTACTCTGTGCGCTGGAAGGAAAATACTTTGGCGTAAATGGCCAGGTAAATATTGATGGCGCCTCCATGCCGGTGAATGGTGTGGTAACCATTATTGGTATGAATCTGCAAAATGGCAACATCACGCCATCCTCGCAGGCCAATTCAGGAGGAAAGACCAAGGTGAACATTCTCGGATGCCGGCTCGATAACGGGATCATTAATTTCTACAACCAGCACTACTACGACCTTAACGCTTCAAGTGATTCCTTAAAAAACGGTGTCATACAACTGCGCTTCGGAAAGGTGATTGGCTGCTTCATACAAAATCAGTCGGTCTCCAGTACACACAACATATATGTTACCAGTGATGCTGTCAACACCAATGATTCCATACTAATCATCGGTAACCACATCATTACCTGTCCTATTAATGGCTATAATGCCGGTATCTACTGGGAATCAACAACACAATTTCACTATATAGCCAATAATTATATTAAGTGCGGAAACACCAATGGGTATAGTGGAGGCATCTACATATACACCAATAAGTCTTCGCTGGCGGGCAGAAATACACTCGTAAATAATACCATTTATTCTGCCGGCTACCTGTGGATGGCCATCTATGAATACAGTCTTTACAGTAACAGCTATAATGATGTATTCAACAACTTGATTCTTTCAACACTCAGCAGCGGATACGGCGGCATTTACTGGGGAACAACTTCCTCTTTCAACGCTATGAGCTATAATTATATTAAAAGCACTACCGGAGGCTTGACTGGTTTGGCCAACGATGGCACCAACAACCTGAATACTAATGCCGCCAGCTTCTTTGATGCCAATACCGGATCACTGCTCGCAGGTGCCGACGCCATTAATGCAGGTTATGGTGATTCCGCTTTCTACGACCTGGATATCACACGCAATGATGTCGGCTGCTATGGTGGCTCTTTCAGCTTCAGCCAATTTCACCCGATGAACCTCGGCGCTTCGCGCATCACCTATATGCTCGCGCCAAGAAGAGTAACCATCGGGCAATCGGTGAATATCAAAGCCAATGCCTTCGACCGTTAAGAAAACATTACCACGTTTTACAACTCCTAAAAAATTAACAACATGAAATTCATATATAAACTCTCCATGATTGCAGCCTGCTTCATCGCTGTTGCTAATTTCTCCAATGCCAACGACCTTGTGGTGGTAAGCGGAGGTGTATTACCGCAATATTCCACGATCACCGCCGCGATTGCAGCGGCTTCCAATGGCGACCGTATTCTGGTGACGCCAGGCATTCAATACAATGAAGCCGTCATCAACATCAACAAGAGTGTGCAGATCCTCAGCAATACGGAAGGACAGCAATTCCAGGTGAGCGCCAATATTACGGTCACGCCACCGGTTGCAAGCTCGAATATCATCATACAAGGAATGGACCTGCTGATCGGCAACATAGTGGGTGCAGCTGTGCCTGGCGCAGTGCGTTCTAAGTTTACGCTGGTAGGCAGCAAAATCAGGAATGGCTACGTTGATTTTTATTCGAATGCATACTGGGAACTCAACATGATGCAGGATTCCATGATTGGCACCAATCCTTACATCTACCTTCGATTCGGTAAAATCATTGGAAATTATATCAATGGTGGTACGGGCAGCACTACTAACATTTATATACTGAGTGAAAACGCTGTAGCTGCTGATACGGTGTATGTTGTCGGTAACAAATTAGAAATGTCAAATTACGGCGCCGGTCAGGTGGGACTTTACTGTTCCAACACCACCAATTTCTTCTATATAGCCAACAACTATATCAAGGGTAATGCATATGCTCAGTACCTGATGTATATCTATGGCAGCAATTCCAATCAGACAGGAGGAAATACTTTAGTTAATAATACATTTTATAATACAAGCCAGGGATATCAGACAATTAATTTTTACAGTGTTTCTTCTTTCACTTTCGTGTACAATAACCTCGTGATGAATGGCGGCACCGGCGCTTATGGATTTTATATGGCCGGCAATCAAAACAATTACGTTTTTAGTTATAACCACTTTCAACTTGGAAATTCAAATGCGATGTACGGAATCGTAAATGACGGAACGAACGTAATCGGATCCAATACAACATTCGATATCAATACAGAATTGCCCTCACCGGTACAGCCGTTAATGGCGGGTATCCGAATGATGGATATGCCGATCATGATCTCACCAGGAATGATGCCGGCTGCGGAGGCGGTTCGTTGCGCATTACCAACTTCCACCCGATGAATAACCTGACTAACGGAGCACGGGTTACCTATGTTACCGCCCCGCGAAGAGTACTGATGGGCAACAATGTGAGTCTGAAAGCCGATTCATTTGATAAGTAGTGCGCAGTTTACCATCACATTAAAATGAATTTCGTGAAGCCTTATCTACTCATACAATGTTGCCTGCTTGCTGCCGGATTGCTGTTGGCGCAAGTATCACAGGCACAATATCATTACGTAGCCGGCGGTGAATACTATATAGATACCGATCCGGGTGTTGGCTTAGCAACACCCGTGAATGCCGATGACGGCACTTTTGATAATATTACCGAAGTGGTATCTAAAAACATCAGCGGACTCACCACCGGTTTTCATACACTCAATGTTCGGGTACGCGACAACAGCAATCATTGGGGCCCGGTATTCACTACCGTGCTGAAAGTGGATGACGCCGTTACGGCACGACCGGTCAATATCACCCAGGGTGAAGTTTTCTGGGACACTGATCCGGGGCAAGGCAATGGTGCTGCCATGATAGCCTTTGATGGAAACTTTAATGATGCGCTGGAAAAAGTGATGAGCAACTCCTTTCTGCCACCTCTCACCACGGGCTTGCATACATTAAATGTCCGGGTGAAAGGTAATGATGCCACATGGAGTGATGTATTTACCACTGTGGTAAGAGTGGATCCTGCACTGTCAGCACGTGATATCCGCATCACTGCCGGTGAAGCATTCTTTGACACGGATCCGGGTGAAGGTGCCGGAACACCATTGATTGCCTTTGACGGCAACTTCAACAATGCATTGGAAACGGTAATGGCCGGAACATTCTTACCACCAACTATTCAGGGACTTCATACACTCAATATCCGCGTGCGTGGCACGGATGGCGCCTGGAGTTCCGTATTTACCATGGTAACAAGAGTGGATCCGGCGCAAACCGCACGCACCATCAAAATTACCAGCGGTGAAATATTCTTTGATACGGATCCCGGTGAAGGCGCCGCCATTCCGATGATTGCCTTTGACGGAAACTTTGACAATGCGCTGGAAATTGTTTCCTCCAGCAATGCAGGATCTCTTCTTTCCATGGGTGTGCACACTATGAACATTCGTGTCAAAGGAAATGATGGTGCCTGGAGTCCTTTGTTTACAACGGTGATATCAGTGGATACGGCACTCGCCATTCCTAATGTTCACATCGTGGCCGGAGAATGCTGGTGGGATGAAAATATAGCAGGAGCGATTCCATTGATTTCATTTGACGGTTCCTTCAATGATGCGATGGAAACAGTGATGAACAATGCCGCGCTGATACCACCTTCTCAAGGTTTTCACAAGATTAATATTCATGTGCGAGGACTTGACGGAAACTGGAGTAACACGTTCAGCACGGTGGTAAGCGTTGAACAGGCCATTGTTGCCTCCAGCTTCTATATCACGATGGGTGAATTCTGGTGGGATAATGATACCAACAACACCACGCAGCTGATTTCTTTTGACGGAACTTTTAATGATGCATTTGAAACCGTTGTCAATAATGGCACGGCTTATCCTCCATCCAGCGGATTTCATAAGCTGAATATCCGCGTCAAAGGATTTGATGGAAATTACAGCAACACGTTCAGCAGCATACTCAGCGTTGAGCAACCCATCACCGCCACCACTTTTCAGATTACCATGGGTGAATTATGGTGGGATAATGACACCAACAATACCATTGCACTCATTTCATTTGACGGATCATTCAATGATGCATTGGAAACGCTGATCACTAACGGAGCCATCAATGCTCCTACAGGCGGGTTTCATAAATTGAATGTGCATGCCAAGGGATTTGACGGAAGTTTCGGCAACACTTTCAGCACTATTATTAGTGTGGAACAACCGATCACTTTACGAGATGTTAAAATTATCAGCGCACAATACTGGTGGGATTCCGACAGTCTTAGTGCTCAAATAATGTTTGCTTTCGACGGAAGTTTCAACAGCGCACTGGAACAAATTTCGGCATCAGCCAATTCAGGATTAACCGGTTCAGGGTTTCATCTGCTGAATGTACGCGCCAAAAGCTACGACAACAATTGGAGCAACACGATGAAGTCTATGGTGTTTGTGGATCCCTGCATCTCCTCTCCGGTTGTTGCTGTTACACCGTCTTCCCCACAACAGATTTGCACCGGCAGCAGTATTCTATTGAGTGCTGTACCCAATAACCTGGTAAGTTATACATGGATCCGTGGTGTTGTTACAGTAGGCAGCGGGCCCACCTACTCAGCATCAGAACCCGGCTTCTATAAAGTGATTGGTTACGATGCTAATGGCTGCCCCGGGCAATCCGCGTATGTGCAGGTTGACACCGTGTCAGCCAGCAGCGTTACGATCACCCCATTGGGCTCGACCACCTTTTGCGATGGAAGTTATCTGACGCTGGTGGCCTCCGGCGGCTTCTCTCAATATTTATGGAGCAACGGTGCCACTACGCAATCCATCAACGTTGCCGTTTCGGGTAACTATACCGTTACAGGAACTTCCGGCGCAGGTTGTTCCGCTACCTCACAGCCAATAACTGTAACGGTGCATCCAAATCCGGCTATACCTACCATCAATGTGAATGGTGCAACAACTTTTTGCATTGGCGGAAGTGTGCAACTCACTTCATCAGCTGCCAACAGTTATTTATGGAATGATGGCGGAAGCACCACCCAATCAATTAACGCTGTCACATCAGGAGCTTACTACGTAACCGTTTCCAACATCTATGGATGCCAGGCTACGAATACCGTCCCGGTGATTGTTGATGTTCACAACCCTACGATCAGCGTATATCCTGCCGGACCGTTAACGGTGTGCAACTACAACCAGGCTTCCCTCGCTGTTTATGCCACCGGCACCAGCCTTAGTTTTCAATGGATGGAAAGCGGCAACGACATAAGCGGCGCTACGAATGCATCATTCAACACAACGGTGCCGGGAAATTATTCCTGTCGTGTTACGGATGGAATAGGATGTACAGCCACCTCCAACACGGTAGCTGTTTCTTTTGTTGCTCCACCGGCGGTGTCGATTACACCGTCCGGCTCCACTTCCATTTGCAGCACCGGCAGCGTTGACCTAACGGCATCACCTTCCGGCCTGAGCTACTATTGGTCGAATGGCGCTACCACGCAGACGATCACTGCATCGCTGCAGGGCGACTACAATGTAATCGCCACAGATGCCAATGGTTGTTTTGGCACGGCTACGCCGGTTACCGTAACGGTATCTTCTCCGGTGAATGGCTTTGTAGCGGATAGCATTGAAAGATTTTTACCAGATAATGGAACGGTTCAGTTTACATCCAATACCAATGGAACCATATCAGCTTATAACTGGAAATTCGGTGATGGCGGCACTTCAACACTTCAGCATCCTTCACATACTTATACATCCTCCAGTGCTCCGGGATTCTATGCCGTGAAACTGGCCGTAACCAATGATGCAGGCTGTACCGATTCCATCACCGCGAATAACATGATCCGTGTTTGGGATGAATTCCCTCATTATGGAACCACCTTTTATTCTTATTCAACAGCAGACGTTACCAATGCTTCCTTCATTTCTTCGCTGTATGGTTGCACTGTTCAACCCAACGGTCAAGTGTATATCACCAGCGACGGAGGAGATACCTGGGACTATCTTGGACTGCCTTGTACCTGTCACCTGACCGGTGTGAGCTATGTTGGCTCGCAAGGCAACAGCGCCATCTGGGTGGCCGGGGAAGATGGCTTCACGGCCGTTAATTACACCGGAACACCGGGCGGTTGGATCACCTATACAATTCCCTGTGGATGCTCGATCTCCAATATTTATTTCAGCAGTCCGAATAATGGTTATGCGGTAGGAACAAACGGACAGGTGTGGTTCTGGAATGGTACCTACTGGGGAAATATTTCTCCTGGTATTTCCAATAATTTCTATGCAGTGAATTATTGGGGCGGTTACCTGTGGGCAGTAGGTTATGGGGGTGTTATCTGGCAGTATCAGCCTGGATTTGGATGGGTGAATATTGTATCCGGTACCATCTACAATCTCTATAGCATCAGCTTTGGCTGCACCTGCGTAGGTGGTGGCTATAACGGTGGCGGTGGTGGATATGGCGGCGTAGGACTCGGTGTTGGTGCGGGTGGAACAATCATCATCAGCAATGACGGAGGCACAACCTGGCATAATTCCAATTCCGGAACAACCTATGATTTGACGGGAGCGTATGTGATTGATTCGCTTCACATGATTTGTGTTGGCCAGCATGGCATTATCTTAACTACAGCGGATTGCGGTCTCACCTGGGTTCCCTGGAGCATCGGGAATACGGAAGATCTTACCAGCATAACAGCGAACGGATGTGTTGCCTATATCACCGGAAACAACGGAGGCGTCTATACTTTTCCGATCAATTTCAATGCTGCGCCTCCAGCATTTACCCTTTCTAATGACACCATTTGTGCAGGTAGTTTCGCAACATTAAGCATTGTAAATCCGAAAATCGGAAGCCAGTATATTTGGAGTAATGGCAGTGCCGGCAGTACCCTGGTGACCAACGTGCCGGGAAATTATTCCGTAACTGAATATTCCCTGTGCGACACCATCTCTTCAGCCATACAAACCATTTATCAGGGAATCGCTACAGCTTCCATTGACGTTAGCGGTTCCACAAATCTGTGCGGAAATGAAACAGTCACTCTCACGGCGAGCAGGAGTGAGTTGTTCTGGAGCAATGGCTCTATCGCAGATTTCATTGTGGTGAATGATGGTGGGTGGTTACAGTGTGACAGTAACAGATATCTCAGGTTATCTTTCTGTTGCGAATCCTGTTATCATCACGAGTGTAAGTCCCTTAAACAGCATTGCCGCCGATAGCCTTGAAAGATTCGCCGAAACGGAACTGTCCATTTTACCAGTAACACCAACGGTACAATTGTTTCTTATCTCTGGGATTTTGGTGATGGAAATACAAGCGACCAGGCAAATCCTGCCCATACCTACTTAGCAGCGAATGCCCCTGGTTTATACCCGTCAGCCTCACCGTTACCAATGATGAAGGCTGCACGGGTGTGATCACGATCACAATATGATCAGGTTTGGAACAAGTTTGCCTGCACGGGCACTGCCTTTGCCTCCTACCCTTCCGTAGATGTTTACAGCGCATCGTTCATTTCACCGCTCTATGGTTGTGTGGTGCAGCCTAATGGACAAGTCTATCAAACAATAGATGGTGGTACCACCTGGCTCTCTCTTGGATTGCCCTGTACCTGTCAGCTGAATGGCGTTAGCTATGTTGGCACACAAGGCAACAGCGCCATCTGGATCGCGGGCGCTGGCGGATTCACCGCAGTAAACTATTCCGGTTTGCCTGGAGGATGGACTACCTACCTCATTCCCTGCGGCTGCGATATTCAGCAAATCTATTTCAGCAATCCCAACAGCGGGTATGCTGTGGGCACCAACGGTCAGGTCTGGTATTGGAATGGTGTGCTGTGGAGTAACATTTCTCCGGGTGTCACCAATACTTTTTACGGTGTAAATTATTGGAATGGATACCTGTGGGTGGTGGGGTATAATGGTATCATCTGTTACTATCAGCCCGGATCAGGATGGATCGCCGTGAATTCAGGAGTGATCTACAACCTCTATGCTATCGCTTTCGGCTGCACTTGCCCGGGCGGAGGATTCACCGGTGGCGGCTATGGTGGTGTGGGATGCAGCGTGGGCGCTTACGGAAGCATTTCCATCAGCAACAATGCCGGCGCTTCCTGGCATCCCCTGCAGCTCGAACAACCTATGATCTCACCGGCGTCATCGTGATTGATTCTCTGCATATGATTTGTGTGGGCCATCATGGCATCATACTCACCACTTCCGATTGCGGACTGACCTTGGTGCATTGGAGTGTCGGCAATACCGATGATTTGTTGGACATTACGGCAAATGGTTGCCCTGGCTGCAATCGGTCGCAGCGGCAGGGTATACACCTTCCCGGTAAACTTCGACCCGATTCCTCCGGCATTCACCGTTTCAAGTGATACTGTTTGTTCTTCAAGCCCCGCGACTTTATCTGTTATCAATCCGAAAGTAGGAAGTGAATATGTCGATAATGGAAGCACTGTCCAGAATTCAATCATTGTCAAGGAAGGCGGCGACTACTATGTTACGGAATATACCTTCTGTGATACTCTGGTTGCTCCAGCTTACACGATTATTGACGGAGTTGCAACGCCAATCATTGAGGCCAGCGGTTCAACGAACTTTGTGGTAAGGACCGTTACACTCACGGCCAGCGAGGCTGCAAGTTATTTATGGAATAATGGGCCACGACGAATTCAATTGTGGTGAATAATGGAGATTATAGCGTTATCGTAACTGACGGTGCAGGATGCAGCGCAACATCTGAAACAGTAACTGTTACGGCAGGCTCTCCTTTGAATGGTTTTGCTGCAGATAGTCTTGAACGATTCCTGCCGGGAAACGGATCCAGTTCATTTTACAAACAGTACCAACGGAACGATTGCCACTTACCTCTGGGATTTCGGCGATGGCACTACGTCTGATCAACCAAATCCTTCATACCTATTCGCTGGCAAATGCGCCTAACTTCTATACCGTAACATTAAAAGTGACAAGCGAAGACGGATGCAAAATTGATTCCGTTACCATCAGCAACATGATCAGGGTATGGAACAAGTTTGCCTGCATTCATCAACCTTTGCCTCCTACTCTTCCATTGATGTTTGCAGTGCATCGTTCATTTCACCGCTCTATGGTTGTGTGGTGCAGCCAAACGGACAAGTCTATCAAACAATAGACGGCGGATCACCACCAGCTCTCTCTTGGATTGCCCTGTACCTGTCATCTTAATGGCGTAGCTATATTTGCATACAAGGCAACAGCGCGATCTGGATCGCCGGAGAAGGTGTGGGTTTATCAGCTGTAAATTATACGGGAACCATCGGTGGCTGGATCACCTGGCTGATATCTGCGGCTGCGATATTCAGCAAATCTATTTCCAGCAATCCCAACAGCGGGTATGCTGTGGGCACCAACGGTCAGGTCTGGTATTGGAATGGTGTGCTATGGAGTAACGCATTCTCAGGTGTCACCAATACTTTTACGGTGTTAATTATTGGAATGGATACCAGGGTGGTGGGTTATAATGGTATCATCTATTTACTATCAACCCGGTACAGGATGGATCGCCGTGAATTCAGAGTGATCTACAACCTCTATGCTATCGCTTTCGGCTGCACTTGCCCGGGCGGAGGATTCACCGGTGGCGGTTATGGTGGTGTTGGATGCAGCGTGGGCGCTTTACGGAAGTATTTCCATCAGCAACAATGCCGGCGCTTCCTACATCCCTGCAATTCCGGAACTACGTATGACCTTACCGGTGTCATCGTGATTGATTCACTGCATATGATTTGTGTG
>JBGAWA010000175.1:0-2984 GCA_044227805.1 Chitinophagales bacterium
TCTGATCGGCCACCTTATTACCGGTCATGTACAGGTCGGGTAATGAATCCCCGTTGATGTTAAGCACCGCAACACCGCCTCCATTATAATAATTGACATACAGGTTGTTATCGTCAAGAAATTTAAAATCCATACGGTTCGTAAAATCAATACCCGTGGATTTGTCTGTGAGCAGGTCGAATAATTTTCCGGAAGGTTCATCCAGCCGTGCAAACTTGGTGCTGTCTGCCGGCGGGAAATCGAAGTTGCGTGAATACACGTGATCGAAATTCTTGCAAGATGCCAGTAAGAACGCTACAGCAGTTATGGCCATGTAAGCCCTGAGACGCGGAGAAAAATTACTCATAGTGTGTAATTTATTGTTTGTTGATTTTAATGATTGGGAAATGTGCCACGAACCGTTTCAGCAAAGAGGTGAAAGGATTTTTTCAAACCGGTGGTTGCATGGATAATTCATGTGAGCAGGCAAATTTATCAACTTAATAATACCTCCAAGAATGCTTAGGTTTTCATTAACAAAATATTAGCAGGATAGATCATACTGCTGGCATTGTACCCTTGCTCCCTGCCGGTGGCCGTAGCGGTTTCACCAATAAACCGGTTTGATGAATATATTATAGGAACATTGACTTCCCGGATTGTTTAGCTTTCATTAACAAAAAAAATATCCGTCATAAATTGAACGAAACGTTTAATAGCTACATTTGAGCCGCTTTTTGAATCCTCACTTAACCAATCTTTCGATTATGAAAAAAACAGTTCCTGTGCTGATGCTGCTGATTGCATTGGTGGCCGGCAGTTTTTACAGTTGTGAAAACGGCGGTACCTCAGGCGGCAACGTGTACAATGAAAAATCAAAGCCGGCTACCGAGTTCACCAACAAAATGGCCATTGCCTGGGCCGACCTGTTGTTGGACCAGATCCGCTTTCAGCGAATCGGACCTCCTCCGGCAGCGCGTGCTATGGGTTACCTTGGCGCGGCGATGTATGAATCCGTGGTGCATGGCATTCCCGACGGTCATTCACTGGCCGGCCAGCTGAAAGGCCTCGATAAACTGCCGGTGCCCGATGCCAGCATGGAATATGACTGGCCTACGGTGTTGAACAACTGTGCTTACCTGGTTTGTGATGAAGGGATCGCCCGCTATATGGGACCCAATACGGTGGCACTCGTACAACTTCGTGATAAGATGAATCATTTACGCGACAGCCTGGTTGGAAACGCAGAAGTTTCTGCACGTTCCAAACAATACGGGCAGGATCTGGCAAATGCTTTTATAGATTACATGAAAACTGATCTGTACGATTATACGCGCGAGAATAATATTTATGAATCCCCTTCACGCGCCGGAGACCCCGCTCACCCGGAATTATGGGAACCTACCGATATTGATAAAACCGCTTTTGAACCTTACTTCGGCACATTGCGCCCGATGGGTCTGGATACAACAGATTTGTGCATGCAAGATCCTACGATTCCCTATAGCGCGGATTCAACATCAGAATTTTACAAATTTGCCACGAAGCTGTATGGTATTGATACTTCCTTCAGCGAATACGATCGCATCACATCTTTATATTGGGCGGATGATCCAGTTGAAACCTACACACCACCCGGACACTGGATGAAGATGGCCAAACAGCAAGTAAACAAGAATAATTATAACCTGGCACAGACCTGCGAATTGTTCGCCTACCTGGGCATGGCGGAATACAATGCTGCCATTTCGGTTTGGAAGATCAAATACAAAGTGAACCTTCTTCGTCCTAAAACCTATATCGCTGAAGTGCTTGGCAAGCCGGATTGGGAACCCTACCTGGAAACACCACCATTTCCTGAATATCCTTCGGGCCACTCTGGATTTTCAGGTGCAGCGTCAACAATTCTTACGCATTTCTTCGGCGATAATGTTGAATTTACTGACAGCACCAACCTCGTGATCGGCCTGAATCCGAGAAAATTCAAATCATTTTATGCTGCCGCCAATGAGGCTGCATATTCACGCATGTATGGAGGCATTCACTATGAAGCAGCCATACTGGATGGTGTGACCATTGGAAACTGTATCGCCAACAACCTTCTGAAAAAAGTGACATTGGGAAGCGGTGGTGCTGCAGAAGCAAAAAAATAAAATCGATTAACTCACGGAAAAAAGAAAATGGTCATGAAAACCCTTTTAAAAATAGTATTCGTAATGGTAGCGCTCAGCCTTCCTTTTGCCGGCAACAGCCAGGTGCTGATGAAGGAGATGCTTACCCAAAATCAAAAAGGAATGCTGGATAAGTCAGTGAACTGGCCCGGCAAGAAAGTATATTTCGAACTGAAGTACGACAGTACCAGGATGTTTAAATATGACGGAAAGGAGTCAGCCCGTTATTATTATACAATGATGATCGCTGACAATGCCGGCATGGCGAATGCCATTAAACTACCGGCCATGGTACGCGACCTGGTGATCACCACTTATTTTGAAGTTTATATGAGCAATGGTACGGAAACAAAGACGTTCACCATGGTGTATGACAAAAACAATAAGTGGTATCGTATTAAGTTTGCGCCACAGGCAGGCTGCCGCCGCGAAGAATTGTGGAAACGCGTGAACGACATCAGCAGCTACAGCGATCTGCTGAAATCAATGGTAGGCCAGATGGATAACAATCTCAAACTCGATTGCTATCGCGGCAATGAAGGTAAAGTGGTATTGGAGTAATAATTTAAAAGCGAATGATACAAAACCCTTCCGTGTTCCGGAGGGGTTTTGTTTTTTTATAGTATAGGGTAGCAGGAAGACATCTCCTGATTTTCAGTGGCCCCCGTATTTTACAGTTCAACCCTGCAATGGGCTGAACCCAGGTCTGATATGCTCCAGAGCTGAACAGCTTTGACATTACTCAGTATCAAAATGCGGCATTGCCTTTTTCGCCTGATCATACTGCCCATTCAACCTTCGTCCGGAATTGTGGATATCTTCTGATTACCGGTG